>CAZZYZ010000061.1:0-15491 GCA_964658425.1 Vulcanimicrobiota bacterium
ATCATCAAACGGCTGCCTTCGCGGGATAACGCGCGCCGGCTCGCGCGATTCGTCTTCGTCGTGCTCTTCGCGTGCGTCGCCGCCACCGGAGCCGCGGCCGCCGGCGCCGCGCGCGGTATGGCCTCCGCGGCGCAACCGGGCGCCGTGCATCGCATCGACCGGCGCATCGATGCGTTCACGACGCACGCGCTGCTCGCGCAGCCTGCTTCGCGACTGCTCGATACGCATCGCCAGCGCGTCGCGGGCTATCTGCACCGGGCTAGCCAGCCGCTCTTTTTCGGTTGGGCGTTCTCGCAGATCGTCGTGCTGACGGGGCTCTGGTTCTTCGGACTCGCAGCGCGCACGCGCGATACGCTCGCGCGCTACGTCCGCAACGCCTTCGTGCGTCGCACTCTCGTCGCGACGCTCGCGATGTACGCGGCACAACTCGGCGCGTTGCCGATCGCGTTCGTCCGCTTTCGGCTCGACCTCGCATTCGGCGCGTCGACCGAGGCGGTCGCGGCGTGGCTGCGCGATTACGCGCTCGCCGCATCGATCGAAGCGCTCGTCGTCGGGCTCGTCGTCGCAGCCATATTCGAACTCGTCGACCGTACGCGGTTATGGTATCTCTATGCGATCGCCGGTCTCATGGGCGTTTCGCTCGCGGCGGCGTTCTTCGAACCCGTGCTGTTCGCGCCCTTGTACAATCACTTCGTCCCGCTCGCCGCGGACGCGCCGATTCGCGCACCGCTCGATCGGCTCGCCGCGCGCGCGGGGATCGTCGACGCACCGATCTATCGCGCCGATTTCTCGCGCCGCAATCAAGCGGTCGTCGCCGATATCGCGGGCTTCGGCCCGACGAAGCGGATCGTGCTCGGCGACGCCCTGCTCGCCGACGCCACGCCGGATGAGATCCTGTTCCTCGCGGCGCGCGAGTTCGGGCACTACCGTCATGGCGACGATTTTCGACTTTCGCTCGTCTGGGCGTTCCTCTTCATCTGCACGACGGCGCTCGCCGTGATCGCAGCCGATCGCGTGCCGTTCCGGCGCGACGACGATTCGCTCGCGCGCATCCCGCTCGTGCTCGCGTTCATCGGGTTGCTCGGGCTGCTCGTCTGGCCGCTCTACAACGGCTATTCGCGGAATCTCGAATCACAAGCCGACGTGTACGCGCTGCAGCTCACGCACAGCCGCGCGGCGGCGGTTCGGGCGTTCGTTCGCATCGGCGACGATACGCTCGCGGTCGAATGCCCGCCGCGAGCGACGAGACTGTATTTTCTGAACGTCCCACCGATCGGCACGCGGATCGCCCGCGCGCAGCGAGCACACAACCCGTGCAAGTGAACGTCGTACGATTCGGTGCGGCGGTTTGCTTCATCTCGATTGTCAGGGTCGCGGTGCATACCACGTCATCGGCCGAGTCGGCGCCAAACCATTTGAAGGCAACGTCAACGGCTTTGCCTACGCAAAGTCAGAGGGCTCCACGGTCGCCGGGATTCACCCCGTTCCGCCGCGTCGAATCGTTTGCCGTGGTTCCTGAATTGGATCGACCTTCGTACCGGATCGGAGATGAGATCCGGATCAGATTTTCGATAGAGAATTTGTCCGACAGGCGGATCGGCGTGTACGACCGTCCGAGGTCGCTCGCGAGTGTGCACGTCAAAGATGCGTCGGGCCGCGAAGTCGAGCCCGATCCGAAGCTCTTTCCGTTTCAGCCGCCGGTCTTGCGCCTTCCGATCATGGCTCTCGAGGTCTACGAGAAGCGTTACACGCAATGGTTCGATCTGCGAGAGTGGGGCCTATATATGACGTCTCCTGGAACGTATTCGCTCGTGTGCGGACCCTCGCGTTTTATAATCGCTCGCTCGAAGACGTTGTGGAACACGCTTCCGATCACCATCCGATTCGCTGTCCGATAATGTGGCTCGGGGACGAGTCGTGCCGATAAGATGCGCGTGGCCGCGCACGCCGTCGATGATCGCGTATCACGACGATGAGTGGGGGACGCTTATCCACGGCGAGCGGGAGCTCTTCGAGTTTCTGGTGCTCGAAGGCGCGCAAGCCGGGCTCTCGTGGGAGACGATCCTCAACAAGCGCGCGGGCTATCGAAAGGCGTTCGACGGGTTCGACGTCGGTCGTGTCGCCGCGTACGATGACGGCGACGTCGCGCGGCTGCTCGCCGACGATGCGATCGTACGCAATCGCCTCAAGGTCGTGTCCGCGATAACGAACGCGCGCGCCGCGCTCGCGCTGCGCGAGACGGACGGCGGCCTCGACGCCTACTTCGAATCGTGGCGCGCGGCAGCGCGCGACGAACATCGACCGCCGCGCGATGCGAGCGCGATCCCGGTCGACACGCCCGTCTCGAGCGCACTCTCACGCGATCTCAAAAAGCGCGGCTTCGCATTCGTCGGCCCGATCGTGATGTATTCGTTCATGCAAGCCACCGGCTTCATCAACGACCACACCGCGGGTTGCTATCGAGCCGAGAAGCGACACAAGCGAAAAACGTCTGAGGGCTAACGCTACTGCCGGCTCGATGGACGAAACAAGGTTGAGAAACCGTCCGGCATCGTGAAGCCGGTCGAAGAATCGAACGTCAGGCCGCCGATTCGTTCGCTCCACGCGAAGGGTATGGCGTTTAGGTCACTCTTGCGCCGACCGCCGGCGGTGTACGTCGGGCTCATCGTAGTCGTACCATCCGCCTCACGTTCGATTTGCCGGCCGGGATTCGCGGCGGAATATCGCTCGAGATCATCGATCGTGGTCGGCGGCGGAACGCGTGAGATCATGCGTTGGCCTCATTCATGCGATGATACGATCCTACCGTGTACGGCGAAGTGAATCAGATGTTTCCGAGATACACCGTGCCGGCGACCTGGGTACCGAGATGCTGATCGGTAAGGAGTTCGACGATCGCGGCGTGGTCGATGTTGCCGTCGAGAATCTGGGCGGCGCCGACGCCGCCGCGTACGCCGCTCGCGGCGGCGCGCATCATCGCGCGCAGCTCGTCGTCGAGATCGTCGCGATCGGCGAAGGCGAGCGCCTCCGCAGGCGTCAGTTCGGCGAGCAGCGCTTGCGACGTCGGATCGACGACGCCACCGGCCGAGCGGAAGAACAGCGCGCGTGAGGCCTCGGTCGCCGTCGCGATCGCCGAGGCGACCTCGTCCGCACCGAGCGCGATGTCGTCGCCGCCGAAACCGAACGCGGTCGGCTCGATGACGGGCAGATAGCCCGCGCTCGTCAGCGTCGCGAGGATGCCCGCCTGCACGCGGCCCATACGCGCCGCGCCGCCCGAGGGCAGCAGCGCGGCGTCGGCGCCGCTGAGGCCCACCGCGATATTACTATGGCGATTGAGCGATTTGACGCACGCGCGAGCGACGTCGCCTGACGGCGCGATCACGATCGGCCGGACGCGGCGCTGCATCAGAAACGCGAGGTCGCTCGCGAACGTGGTCGTCCCGGCCACGGCACCGCCGTCGATCCGCACCACGAACGTCCGGCCCACGAAATTCGCCATCGCGCGTTACGACTCCGATCCGCCGGCGATCGTCGCCGGCTCGCTCGGCGGCGGTTTCCGTTCCTTCGGCGGCTTTTTCGGCGCTTCGAGCGACGGCAGCCGGTACGCGTTGACGTACTGGATCGCATCCGTTTCGCCGCGCGCGAGCCAGCGTTCGATGCCGTCCGCGGCGATGCCGATCAGCGTCGGTAGATCGCGTTCTTCCTCGATGCTGAAGTTCGCAAGCACGTAATCGATCGTGTCGCTGCGGCCGCGGCCGATGCCGATGCGTAGTCGGGGGAACGCTTCGCCGAAGCGAGCGATGATCGACTTGAGGCCGTTATGGCCGCCGCTGCCGCCGTTCGCGCGCATCCGCAAGCGCCCGAACGGCAGATCGAGATCGTCGCTGACGACGAGAATCGATTCCGGAGGCGTTTTCCACCACTGGGCGACGGTGCCGAGCGGGCCTCCGCTCTCGTTCATGAACGACATCGGCTTCACGAGTACGAGGCTTTTCGCGGCGACGTGCGCCTGCGCGGCGGCGTTCTTCGATTTCCAGCTCGTAACCGCGAAACGCCGCGCGACCTCATCGACGACGCGGAAGCCGATGTTGTGCCGCGTTCGCTCGTACGCGGGGCCCGGATTTCCGAGCCCCGCGACGATCCTCGTGCCTGTCGGCAGCTACTCGGTTTCCTCGGTCTTGGCCATCGCATCTTCGTCGCCCTCGACCACGGCCAGGGGCTCGTCGAGCACCTGCGCTTCGGCGAGGATCGCCTCGGCTTCGGCAGCCTGCTGCGCGACCTTCGACGGTTCGACGGAGATCACGACGAGCTCGCCCGCGGTCACGAGGGTGAGCTTCTTCGGCAGCTTGATATCGCTCGCGTGAACTTTGTCGTGAAGGCCGAGCGACTCGACGTCGATTTCGATGTGCTCGGGGAGCGCGTTCGCCGGCCCCTTCACTTCGATTTCGTGGAGCACCATGTCGAGCACGCCTTCGTGATTCTTCACGCCGTCCGAGACGCCGATCGCGACGACGGGGAGCGTCGTCGTGATCTCTTCGTTCACGCGCACGCGCTGCAGGTCGGCGTGAATGACGCGCCGCGTAATCGGATCGCGCTGCACGTCGCGCACGAGGACCGTATCGCGGTCACCGTGCTCGATCGCGATCGTCAGCATCGCGTTCGGCCCCGAGACGTGAAGGAGTTCGTCGAACGCTTTTGCGTCGAGCTCGAGCGCGGTCGATTCGGCGCCGTGGCCGAAGAGGATCGCGGGGACGCGGCCCGCGGCGCGCAGCGCTTGCGACGACGTCGTCCCGGTCGAGCCGCGAAGTTTGACGGCGAGCGTTTTCTCGAGTGTAGCCATGATCGTTTCCGTTATCCGATAGCCGAGGTGGCAGAGGTGAGGACGTCCGGCAGCGTGATCGTTTGAAACGATCCGGTTGGCGATTCGTCGTCCTTCGCGAAGAGCTCGGAAACCGAGCGATTCGCAGTGATACGCTTGATCGCATCCGCCAGGATCTGCGCGATCGAGAGTACTTTAAACTTCGGGCCGAACAGCGCTTCGTTGTTCGGCAGGGTGTTCGTGATGATGATTTTTTCGATCGGTGATTCCGAGAGCACGCGGATCGCGTCGCCCGCGAAGATGCCGTGCGTCGCGCACGTGATGACCTTCGTCGCGCCGCGCGCGATGAGGGCTTCCGCCGCCTTCGCGAGCGTGCCGCCGGTCGAGATCATGTCATCGACGACGACGGCGATCTTGCCGCGCACGTCGCCGACGATCTCCGTCACTTCGGAAACGTCGGGTTCGGGGCGCCGCTTGAACACGATCGCGAGCGAGGAACGTAAGCGCTTCGCGAAGTTCTCGGCGCGCGGGACGCCGCCGGCGTCCGGCGAGACGACGACGATATCGTCGCCTTCGAGGCCCTGCGATTTGAGATACCCGCAGAGCGTCGGCGCCGCGACGAGATTATCGACCGGCAGATCGAAGAAGCCCTGAATCTGCGCGGCGTGGAGGTCGAGCGTCACGAGCCGCGCGGCGCCGGCCTTCTCGATGAGGTTCGCGACGAGCTTGGCGGTGATCGGCTCGCGGCCTTTGGTCTTCTTATCTTGCTTCGCGTAGCCGTAGTACGGCACGACCGCGGTGATGCGATACGCAGAAGCGCGACGCAACGCATCGATCATGATGAGGAGTTCCATCAGCGAATCGTTGACGGAGTTGCCGTTGGGCGCCTGACAGACCGACTGAATCACGAAGACTTCCGCGCCGCGGACGTTCTCGCGGATCTCGATCCGGCACTCTTGATTCTTGAATTTATCGACGAGCGCGTTTCCGAGCCGGGTATCCATGCGCTGCGCGATCTCGCGCGCGAGATCTTGATTCGAGTTTCCACTGAAAAGCAGCGGTTTGTTGACGGACATCGCGATCCGCTACCTTTCGGGGAGACCGAGGTCTCGCGACGAGGGGTGGCTTGGTGCCCGGAACATTCCGTGGCTGGCAGGTTTTTACCCGCGAGACCCTCTCGAAGACGGCGATATCCGTACCGCCGCCGGTGACCTGGGGCCGGGATGGGAAGAGCCGGGGCCGCCTCACAGAATACGATCGTATCCTCGAGAACGATGGAGCATCGCATGGAAACCGTCGGCGCGCGGGTCCTCGTCGTCGATGACGAGCTCTCGATACGCGAATTGCTCGACTACGGGCTCGGCCAAGCCGGGTTCGCCGTGCGAACCGTCGGCGACGGTCGCGAGGCGATCGAAGCGATCCGGCAATGGTCCCCCGAAATCATTATCTTGGACGTGATGCTCCCACAAACCGATGGCTTCACGCTCTTGCCGGCGCTCCGTCGGCTGACGGACGTGCCGATCGTCATGCTCAGCGCGAAGACCGAGACCGCGGAAAAGGTCACCGGCCTCTCGCGCGGCGCTGACGACTACGTCGAGAAGCCGTTCGAGCTCGAAGAGCTGATCGCGCGCCTACACTCGGCGCTGCGGCGGCCGCGGATGGAGCTCCGCCAGACGTTTTCCTACGCCGATCTCACGGTCGATCTCTCGCGCCGCAGCGTCCATCGCGGGAAGCGTCGCGTCGAGCTCTCGACCCGCGAATTCGATTTGCTGCTCACGTTCGTTCGCCATCCGGAGCACGTCTTCACACGCTCGCAGTTGCTCGACCTCGTGTGGGGCGTCGATCGCGACGTCGTCCCCAACACGGTCGAGACGTACGTTTCCTATTTACGCGCGAAGCTCGATAGCGGCGAGGCGACGAAGCTCATCCAGACGCTGCGCGGCGTCGGCTACACGATGCGCGCGACCACCGCGTGAAGTCTCGCTTCGGGCGGCGGCTCCTCTGGATCGCGGCACTCGAACTCTACGCGGTGCTCGCGATCCTGATCCTCGCGGGCGCGCTGCTCGCGTTCGGGTCGTACGCGCGCTCGGTTGCCGCCCAAGAGAACATGACGCTTTCGCAGATAGTCACATCGATCCGCGCGCTCCCCGGTCACACCGCACTCGAAGAAGTCGGCGATCGCATCGCGGCGAGGTATCTGTCGCCGGGCATCAACGTGCTGCTTATCAACGGCGCGCGCCGCGTCGTCGTCTATCGCGCGCACCGCGGCGACGCGCTGCCGATCGTCACCGAATACACGCATCACGTGGCGCCGCCGGAGCCCCGGGCCGAGGGTCCGCTCGCGGCGCCGCTGCTCGGGCTCGCCTACGCGTTCGGGGTGCAGTCGGTTCACGGCCGCTCGGGCGATGTCGACGTGATCGTCCGGCCCTCGGAGCCGTCGATCGTGGCGACTGCGGCGGCGTTCGTCGTACCGCTCGCGGTCGGGCTCGCGTTTGCGGCGCTCGTCGCGCTTCTGCTCGCGCGCGCGCTCGTGCGGCAGACGGTGCGGCCGCTGCTCGACGTGCAGCGCGCGCTCGAGCGCTTCGCGGCGGGGGATCTGACGCCCCAGACGATCCCGGCCGACGCGCGTCAGGATTTCGGCGCGCTCGCCGTCGCGTACAACGGCGCGATCGCGCAGATGGAACGCGCATTCGCCGAGCGCGAGCGCGCGACGGCCGCCATCCGCCAATTCAGCGCCGATGCGGGACACCAACTGCGGACGCCGCTCACCGTCATCCGCGGCTTCATCGCGATCTTGCGCAAGGGCGATCTGCGCACGCCGGCCGATCGCGAACGGATTCTCGAGACGATGGCGCGCCAGAGTTCCGTGATGGCGTCGCTCATCGACAAGCTGATGCTGCTCGATCGGTGGGAGCGGGCCGCGGTCCAGGTACCGGAATCGATCGACGTCGCGCAGCTCGTCGCCGACGTCGTCTCGCCGCTCGCCGAGGCACAGCCGAAGCGTGCGATCCGCGTCGACGCGCCGCCGGGACCCCTCGTGAAGATCGATCCGACCGATCTCATGCACGCCGTCACGAACCTCGTCGACAACGCGCTTAAATATACGGCGGGCGAGATCGACGTGCGCGTCGCGGCCGACGCCGAGAGCGTCGTCGTGGAGGTCGCCGATGCCGGGCCCGGGATGGACGAGAGCGAGCGCCGCCTCGCTTTCGATCGCTTCTATCGCGGCGCGCGGCGCGACATCGACGGGTCGGGGCTCGGCCTCGCGATCGCGAAGCGCGCGATCGAACGTGCGCACGGCACGATCGCCGTCGCGAGCGAGCCGCAGGCCGGGACGACGTTCACCATCCGTTTGCCGCGCGTCGCGCGCGCGACCGAGGCGGCCGTCGCCGCTATCGCGTGAGGGCGACGTCGGGTAGAGCGTAGTCGCGCTCGCGCAGCGACGCGCGCAGCGCGACTTTCGAGATCTTTCCTGTCGCGGTGCGCGGCAGATCGTCGACGAACACGACGTCGTCGGGGATCCACCAGTTCGGCACGCTTCCCGCGTACGTACCACGCAACGCCGCCGCGTCGACTGCGGAACCCGGCTGCCGGACGACGACGAGGATCGGGCGCTCGCCCCACGTCGGGTGCGGAACGCCGATCGCTGCGGCCTCGGCCACGCCCGGCTGCGCGGCCGCGATCCGTTCGAGCGCGAGCGAGCCGATCCACTCGCCACCCGATTTGATGACGTCCTTCGCGCGATCGACGAGCGTCACGTAGCCGGCGGGATCGATCGATGCGATATCACCCGTGCGAAACCAGCCGTCGGCCGTGAACGCGGCGTCGCTCGCGTGCTCGTCTTCAAAGTAGGCGCTCGCGACCCAATTGCCGCGCACTTCGAGTTCGCCGCTCGCGACGCCGTCGTGCGGTAACACACGGCCCGCCGCGCTCGCGATCCTGATCTCGACGCCGTAGATGGGCCGGCCGGCACGCGTCTTGTAGCGCGCGACCTCGGCCGATTTTTCGTGCTCTGGGAGCGGCCGGCCCGATGTGCAGACGGGGCTCGTCTCGGTCAGCCCCCAACCGTGCAGCACCTCGACGTCGTACTCGCGCTCGAGCGCATCGACGAGCCAGAGCGGCGGCTGCGCGCCGCCCATGTGAACGGTGCGGAGCGTCGAGAAGCGTAGGCCGCGTTCGCGCAGCCACTCGACGAGGCGAATCCAGACGGTCGGGATCCCCGCGGTCAGCGTCACCGCTTCGGCTTCGAGGAGTGCGAAGACGCTCTCGGGATCGAGCGCGCGGCCGGGCAGCACGAGCTTCGCGCCGACGATCGGCGCGATGAACGGCAACCCCCACGCGCATGCGTGGAAGATCGGTGCGAGCGGCGCGATCGTGCCGAGCGAATCGCGGCTGCCGCGCTGCACGTGCATCCCCGAGAGCGCGTGCAGCACGAGCGAACGATGCGAGTAGAGTACGCCCTTCGGATCGCCGGTCGTCCCCGACGTGTAGCACAGCGATGCCGCCGCACGCTCGTCGACGTCGGGCCACGGCGAGTCATCGATGCGAGGCGATGTTGCGCCGTAGACGTCAAAGGTATCCGCGCCTATGAACGTTTCGTAGGACAGTGGGGTGCCGAGGCGTGTCCCTTCGAGATGAGCGCCGGGCAGATCGGCTTGCGCTGCAGCCGTAGCATCTCCCGACATGAGAATGACGTATGCTTCGACGTTCGAAAGCTTCGGTGCTAAACGTCCGAGGATCGGCAGAAGATCGAGGTCGGCGAAAACGATGCGATCGTTCGCGTGGTCGATGATGTGTGCGAGCTGGTCGTCGGAGAAGCGCGGATTGAGCGTATGCGCGACGGCGCCGACGCCGGAGATCCCGTAGAGCAGTTCGAGATGCCGATAGCCGTTCCACGCGAGCGTCGCGACGCGGTCTCCCGGCCGGATGCCATACGCTTCGAGAGCCGCGCCGAGCCGGCGAGCACGAGCGCGGAGGGCCCCGTACGTCGTGCGGTGCGAGTGCTCGCCCTCGATCGCGCTGACGATCTCGACGGCCCCGTTCCAGCGCGCGGCATGATCGACGAGCGACGCGATCGTGAGCGGAACGTCCATCATCAGTCCGGGGAGCATCGAACGGAATGTTCTCCGCACGGCGCCCGGACAACCCGCCCTCACACGAGGCCCGAACGACTCGCTCGCAGGCCGGGCGAGCCGCGGCCTTTACGAGAGGCCGAGTTTTATCGCGAAGCCGGTCGCGATCGAGCCGAAGACGATCGCGATCATTCCGAACATCGAATGGAGTCGCGTCGGCGAGCGGTCGGTTTCGAACGATCCGGCCGGAGTGCGGACGCCGACGATGTAGCCGCGGAAGCGCTGCGCGATCGCGGCAACGCCCGGGTGCGTGACGAGCTCGCCGACGAGCCGGTCCTGCGGTTCGAGCGCCGCAACGACCGGATCCATCCGGCCGTCGGCGTGCCGGAGGATGACGATCGGTTTTCGGGCGTCGCCGTCGGGGACGTAGCTGCGCTCGATCGTCACGGGCTCCGTCGTGCATGAGCCGGCCGAGGCGTCGGCGAACGTCGAGGCGCTCGTGCAGGACGGGTCGGTCGCATAGGCCTGCGCCTCCCGGTCGGTCACGGAGAAGAACGCCCAGAAGAGCCCGAGGCCGGTGGCGCCGAGCAGCATGACGACCCAGGGCCTGCGGACGCGGCGGCCGGCCGCGATCGGGCGCTCCGTGCGGCCGCCGCCGCGAATCATCGAGATCGCGCCGATCGCGAGCGCGATCGTCACGATGCAAGCCGGGATGATGCTCACATTTTCGATATCGGCCGCGATCGGCGTTTGCGCCAGATCGGCAAGCCGGTGCCGGGGCGATATCGTATGAAGTACGTAAAGATTTGAATCCCGAGGCTCGGTTCGCGGTGGCGCGGCCTTGTTCGCCTCGCTTCTATGCGAGAGGCCGGGGCGCAACGGCGAGCGGTTCCTGTGTGTCGAACGGCGAGCCATGTCGGATCGCTTCGAACTGCTCTCCCCCTACGCGCTCGCGGGCGATCAGCCGGCCGCGACCGACAAGCTCGCCGACGGCATTCGCCGCGGCGCGAAGGCCCAGACGCTCCTCGGCGTCACGGGCTCCGGTAAGACGATGGCGATGGCGCGCGTGATCGAGCTCGTGCAGAAGCCGACGCTCGTCCTGTGCCACAACAAGACGCTCGCCGCGCAGCTCGCCGCCGAGTTTCGCGATTACTTTCCGAACAACGCGGTCGAGTTTTTCGTTTCGTACTTCGATTATTACCAACCCGAAGCGTACATCGCGCACACCGATACGTTCATCGAGAAAGACAGCTCGATCAACGACGAAATCGAGCGCCTCCGGCATGCCGCGACGCAGTCGTTGTTGACGCGGCCCGACACGCTGATCGTCGCCTCCGTCTCGTGCATCTACGGCCTCGGGTCGCCCGCGGATTACATGGAGATGTCGCTGCCGCTCGCGATCGGCGATTCGGTCGATCGCGACGTCGTGCTGCGGCGCCTCATCGATATGCAGTATCGCCGCAACGATCTCAACCTCGTTCGCGGGACCTTTCGCGTGCGCGGCGATACGCTCGAGTTTGTCGGCGTCGAGGAGGAGCTCGTCCACCGCATCGAGTTCTTCGGCGACGAGATTGAGGCGATCAACGTCGTCAACATTCTCACGGGCGAGTACGTCGAGTCCAAAGATAAGGTGACGATCTTCCCGGCGAAGCACTTCATCACGCCCGATGAGAAGTTGCGCCGCGCGGTTACGGCGATCGAGATCGAACTCGAAGAGCGGCTCAAACACTTCCGCGATAACGGCAAGCTGCTCGAAGCGCAGCGAATCGAGCAGCGCACGCGTTACGATTTGGACATGCTGCGCGAGGTCGGCTATTGCAACGGCGTCGAGAATTACAGCCGCCATCTCGCGGGGCGCGAAGCGGGCGCGACGCCGTCGTGTCTGCTCGACTTCTTCAAGAAAGATTGGCTGCTCTTCGTCGACGAGTCGCACGTGTCGATCCCGCAGGTGCACGGCATGTACGCGGGCGATCGTTCGCGCAAGGAGATCCTCGTCGAGCACGGTTTCCGCTTACCGAGCGCGCTCGACAACCGGCCGCTCACGTTCGAAGAATTTAAGGACCATATCAATCAGGTCGTGTACGTCAGCGCGACGCCCGCGACGTACGAGCTCTCGAAGTCGTCGCAGGTCGCGGAGATGATCATCCGTCCGACGGGACTCGTCGATCCCGAGATCGAGGTCCGGCCGACGAAGCACCAGGTCGACGATCTCATGGAAGAGGTTCGCTTGCGCGTCGAGCGCGACGAGCGCGCGCTCATCACGACGCTCACGAAGAAGATGGCCGAGGATCTCACCGACTTCTTGCTCGAGAACGGCTTCAAGGTTCGCTATCTGCACAGCGAGGTCGAGACGCTCGAACGCATCCGCATCCTGCGCGATCTCCGCAAGGGCGTGTTCGACGTGCTCGTCGGCATCAATCTCTTGCGCGAAGGGCTCGATCTGCCGGAGGTCTCGCTCGTCGGCATCCTCGATGCGGATAAGGAAGGCTATCTGCGCAGCGGCACGTCGCTGATCCAGACGATCGGCCGCGCCGCGCGTAACGTCGAAGGCAAGGTCATCATGTACGCGGACGTCGTAACCGAATCGATGGCGAAGGCGATCGGCGAGACGCGGCGCCGCCGCGAGAAACAGGTCGCGCACAACCTCGAGCACGGCATCGAACCGAAGACGATCCGTAAGGACGTGCGCGACATCCTCGATCTCGTCGCCGACGCCGAGGATCGCACGGCCGCGGCGAAACTCAAGTCCGAGAAGATCCCGCGCGAGATCGCGCTCGCGATGGCGAACGAAGTCGAGAAGAAGATGAAAGAGGCCGCCGGCAACCTCGAGTTCGAAAAAGCCGCGGCGCTTCGCGACGAACTCCTCGAGATCCGCAAGCAGATCGGCGGCAACGAGTCCGTCCTCTTCCAAGGCAAAGCCCCGAAGATCTTCCAGGCCGCGCTACGGGAGCTCGTGGGTTCGTAAGGAGAGATACGATGCGATCGAGAGCGAAGCTTCCTGCGGTCGGGTTTATGGTGGTTGCAACGCTCGCTTCGCGGAACAGAGCTGCAGTCGTTTCTGCGGAGTCGATGTTGCCGAAGTCGAACAAAATTTTGCACTTCGTGGGAACGCGTAATCGAACGTTCGGTAACGCGAGCGATGCTTCGTACCCAAAACCGTACGATGACCATTACGCCTTGATCGACGACGAAACCGTGAAACGCTCCGGCATGTCGCAGCAGCGAGTTGACGATATTCGTTTCGAGCCGATTGGCCGTCCGGGCGAAGCACCTTGGCGTGATGCTGAGCGTCGCGTCCGGGATGAGAGCGTCGCGGGCGAATCGCGTCGTGCTTCGATCCTCGTTACGAAGCAATCGGTAGCTTGAGAAACGTACGGCAACGCTTGCAACCGGAGATGTCACTACCGAAACGGTGTGCACGTTTGTTAGCCGCGAAACGATCGTATGTACGATCTCCGACAAGCGCGTACTTACATACGACCCGACGCGTGTTCGCGCGAGATGAGCGTCGGCGTTCCGGTGGGGATTGCGGGGATGGGAACCGAGCCGCCGTAGCGTAACTGCGCGATCCGCAAGCCGAATAGGCGCCGCGCCCGTGACGATGCGTACGGCAAAGATGACCTTACGCAATCCATCGAATAGGTCTCCGGTAAGTGCGAGCGCCTACAACAACCCGCGACGCAGCGCCTTCACCGCGGCCTGCGTGCGATCGGAAGCCGAGAGCTTCTCTAGGATGTCGCGGATGTGGCCCTTCACGGTGCCGAGGCCGAGATGCAATCGTTCGGCGATCTCGGGGTTGCCGATGCCTTCGGCGATTAACCGTAAGACGTCGAGTTCGCGCGGAGTGAGCGTCGACGTTCCGGTTGGGATCGCGGGATGGGAACCGAGCCGCCGTAGCACGATGTGCGCGATCCGCGGATCGAAATACGCGCCGCCGCCCGCGACGATGCGTACCGCATCGATGACGCTCGACGGACCGCTCGTCTTCACGCAATACGCATCGGCGCCGGCGGAGAGCGCGGCGAGCACTTCGTCATCGAGTTCGTGCATCGTGAGGATCACGACGGCGATCTCGGGGTGCGACGCCTTGAGGCTGCTCGTCAGGGCGATCCCATCCTTGCCGGAAAGCCCGATGTCGATGACGGCGACCTGCGGCAGCGCGGCGAGGATCGCGGCTTCGCCTTCGATCCCGTCGGCGGCCTCGGCGACGATCGCGACGTCGCCCGTCGCCTCGAGCGCGGTGCGCAAACCGATCCGCGTGAGCGCGTGATCTTCGACGAGTGCGACCCGCACGGCGCTCATCCGCGCAGCACCGGCAGATCGAGCGTAAAGACGCTGCCGCGCGGCTCGCGCGGCGTATAGCGGACGGTTCCGCCCATCTCTTCGGCGACGCGACGCACGATGTAGAGCCCGAGCCCGGATCCTCCGCCGCGGCGCGGTCCGCCGCCGGCGAAGCGCGTGAAGAGCTGCGGCAGCGCGCTTGCGGAGACGCCGCTGCCGTCATCGGAGACGGAGAGCGTCGCATGGCCTCCGCGCTCGGCGATCGCGACGTTTACGTTGCCGGCCTCGCCCGCGTGTTCGAGGGCGTTCGCGACGAGGTTCGTGATCGCGCGCCGGACGTCGCCGCGATCGCCCGTCACCTCGACCTCCGCTCGCACGTCGATCGCGAGTGCGATCCCGTTCGCGGCGGCGAGCGCTTCGAATTCGCCGACGATCTGCCGCGCCGCCGTCACGAGCGAGACGCGCTCGCGCTGCGGCCGCCGGTCGCCCGCTTCGAAACGCGCGACGAGCAGCAGCGTCTCCGCGAGCCGTTGCACCTCGTCCGTCGCGACGATGCTCTGCGCGACGACTTCGCGATACGGCGCGGGCAATTCGCCGTACGCGCCCGCCTCGGCCTGACGCATCGTCATGCCGAGCGCGGCGAGCGGCGTTCGTAGATCGTGCGAGAGCGCGTACACGAGATCGCGGATCACGGCGGTGCGATGTTCGAGCGCGATGTTGCGTTCCCCGAGCTCCTCGAAGAGGCGCGATTGCGCGAGCGCGTTCGTCGCCTGAGTCGCGTACGCGCGCGCGAGGTCGAGCGAGCCCGCGAACGCCTGCGGATCGCGTGCCAGCACGAAGAGAATGCCGTAGCGCTGGTACCGATCCGCGAGCGGCAGCGCGAGCATCGCGGCCGCGCGAACGCGCTCCAGCACGAGGCGCCCGAACGCGTCGGAGAGATCGATCCGTACGACGTCGCCGCCGTCGTACGTCCGCTGCACGAGCGATGCGATTTCGGGCGTGCGCGGCGATTCGTCGAAGACGACGCTCGTTTCGCCCGGGTACGCGGCGAACGAGCGCGCGCCGTCGTCGGCGACGACGAAGCGCGTGAAATCCGCGCCGAGCAGGTCGATCGCCTCGCGTGCGATCGCATGGCGCACGAGATCGCTCGAGAGCGAGTTCCGTACGGCTTCCATGCTCGCCGCGAGCGCGTTCTCGCGCTGCGCGCGTGCCTGCCGCGCCTGCAGGCGGCCTGCGCGCTCCGCGGTCTGCTGCACGGTCGTGCTCAGATAGCCGACGAGCGCGATCGAGATCCCGGCGAGAATCCGATCCCCGATCCC
>CAZZYZ010000062.1:0-15416 GCA_964658425.1 Vulcanimicrobiota bacterium
GCACGGTCGACGTAGGTGCGCTGCGCGAGCGGCTGCCGCGCGAGCGCGTCCGCTTCGTCCCGCGTCGCCGTTCGCGGTCGCACGACGACCGTCACGGTCGCCCGCGCGGCCAGGTCTTCGTCGCTGAGCGCGGCCGCGGCTCCGGCGGGGGCGGGTCGTTCGCTGCCGGGGACGACCGCGCGGCGTGGCTCGGGAGTCGTTGACATGGGCCACTCGTTCCCCATGTGCCGTCCGCGTCACGCGAACCGCACCTTGGCCAAACGCTCAAAGGCTTGCTGGGGCCGCCGCCGCAACTTCGCCCCACCGTGATGACGCAACAACGGACCGACATGCTCCGCATTCGCGCAGGCGCGAACTTCGAATTCACGACGACGCAGCCGACTGCGGCGGTCTTCATCATTCGCCCCGAAGCCTCGTCGACGGTCGACGTGCTCAGCGAGCGATGGTCGGCGAGGCCGGAGATGCCCGTTCACGATTACGTCGACGTGTACGGCAACGCGTGCCGCCGCGTGACGATCCCCGCGGGCGCGACGACGCTCGAGTTCGACACGCTCGTCGAGACGACGAACGAATTCGATCCGGTCGTCCCCGACGCTCGCGAATACACCGCGGCCGAGCTTCCCGACGACGTTCTCCTCTACACGTTACCGAGCCGGTACTGCCTCTCCGACATCCTCTTCTCGCGCGCGCACGAACTCTTCGGCAACGTCGAACCCGGCTGGAACCGCGTGCAGACGATCGTCGACTGGGTGCACGACAACATCGCCTTCGCATACGGCACGAGCACGCCGACGACGACCGCGGCCGACGTCCTTTCGAGCGGTACCGGCGTCTGCCGCGATTACGCGCACCTCGCGATCGCGTTCTGTCGCGCGATGAACATCCCGGCGCGGTACGCGTTCGGCTACATGCCCGATATCGACGTCCCGCCGCCGTACGCACCGATGGACTTCTGCGCGTGGTCGGAAGTCTTCATCGGCGGCCGTTGGTTCATCTTCGATCCGCGCAATAACGCGCGCAGGCGCGGCCGCGTGACGATCGCGCGCGGCCGCGACGCGCTCGACGTCGCGATGGTCACGACGTACGGCGCGGCGACGCTGCGCTCGATGACGGTTCGCGCCGATGCCGTAAGCGACGATGAACGCACCAATCCCTGACGTCCGCTCGGAGATCGATTTGACGACGCTCGTACCCCTCGATGACACCTCGATCGACTGGAACGGTGCCGTCGAAGTCACGTATCTGCTTCATCAGAGTTTTCGATACGAATATCCGGGACCGATCGCCGATCTCCATCACCGCCTCGTCGTCGTCCCACGCGAACGTCACGGCGATCAGATTCGGCTCTCGCATCGCGTCGATTCGAGCGCGCTCGCCTCGGAGCACATCGATGCCGACGACTTCGGCAATCCGGTCGTCACGTTTTTCGCGCGGCGCGTCGATTCGGCGATCGAGTTCACGCATTGGTCGCTCGTCACGCGCACCTTCGAACCCGAGCCGTACTACGACGCCGCGGCCTACGCGGCGCCGGAGTGGCGGACGCCGACGGCGCTGACGGCCGCCGACGGCGATCTGCGCGAGGTCGCGAAGGCGCTGCGCGACGCGCATCCGCAGGAACGCGAGCTCGCGCAGGCGATCGTCGAATACGTCTTCGCGGAGATGCGCTACGTCGCCGACTCGACGAACGTCGAGACGACGGCGGCCGAGGCGTTCGCGCAGCGCCGGGGCGTCTGCCAAGATTTCGCGCACATTGCGATCGCACTCGCGCGGCGCTGCGGACTCGCCGCGCGCTACGTCTCCGGGCATCTCATCGGCGAAGGCGGCACGCACGCGTGGATGGAGTTCATCGTCGGCGGCGGACCCGAGCCCGAAGTGATCGCGTACGACCCGACGCACGATCGGCTCGTGTCGCATAAATACGTCGTCGTCTCGATCGGCCGCGATTACGCCGACGTCGCTCCGACCTCCGGCGTCTTCACGGCCCCGTACTCGGGCGAGCTCACGGCGAAGAAACGCGTCGGCGCGACGCACGTCCGGTACGCGACGCCCGCGTAGCGCGCGCCTCGCCGGGCTCGGCCGTTAAGACTCCGTGTTCGTGAGGGCGATCGCCTCGTCGACGGTCGCCGCGATCTCGATGACCCGCTGTAACTCGGCGCGCGAGAACACGCGATCGAGCGGGTGCCCGGGCCGCAGCACGGCGACGAGCCGGCGCCGATGCTCGGAGGTCGATGCGCGGATCAGGACCGTGAGCACGGTGCTGTCGACGAACGTGCACGCGCTCAAATCGACGATGACGTCCTTCGCATCGAGCGCGTGCAGCGCGCCCGAGAGATCGCTCACGTTCGCGATATCGTAATCGCCGTGGAGCTCGATGATCGAGATCCCGCCCCGCTCCGTCACGTGCATCGACGCCGTCATCGCTTGCGACTTAGGTCGGACGTATCGGGCGACCTGCCGCGCGCGCCGGTCGCTCGCGGGCGACCGCGTGAGACCTAGAGCTTGAGGTCGATGTTCAGCGCGAACGGCTCGTCGATCGCGCGGCAGTCGACGATCATCGCGAAGCCGAGCGACTTCGCCGTCGCGAGCAGCCAGCGTTCGTTCGCATCGCCGGCCTGCGGGCGTTGCGGAACCGCGCTGACCTGCACGACGCGCGCGTCGCGCCAACCGTGGCTCATCAGCGACCGAAGCAGCGACGTTCGCGCTCCGCGGAAGCTCGCGGCCTTGACCATCGCGACGATGGGGTGCTGATGGTTTGCGGGGAACGCGGAATCGGTTCCGCTGCTGATCCCTCGAATTTCGAAACGGTACACGGCGTGATAGGCTCCTTCTGCATTCCGAATCGGCCGGGGCCGCAACGCTCGAAAGCACTTTCGATTCGCTCCGCCCGCGTCGTGTTCCGTATCACTGATCGAACGCGTGCGACGCCGTCGATGCGGACGGAACGCACACCGCTCGCCCGATCGCCGTGAGTCGGTACGTTACTTTCGAACGAGCCACGCTTCGAGTGCGGCGTTGACGCGGTCGGGCGCTTCTTGCTGCAGCCAATGCGAGACGCCCGCAAAATATACCGTTTCGAGATCGCGGACGAAGCGCTCGGTGCCGTACGTGAGCTCTTTGCCGAGCGCGACGTCGCGTTCGCCCCAGAGGAACAGCGTCGGTACGTCGATCGTCGGCCACGCGGCGTCGAGGCGACCCGTACGAGCGGCGCGCGCGGCCGCACGGTACCACGCGAGCATCGCGGCGAGCGCACCGGGCCGCGCCGATTGCGCTCGGTAGATCTCGAGCACGCTCGCCGGAAAGCGCGCGGGATCGCACGACGATCGAACGATCGCACCCGGAATCGCGCGCGCGCCGTTCGCGCCGAGCAGCACCTCCGGCAGCCACGGAACTTGAAAGAACAGGGCGTACCACGAGCGCGCGCGCTGCCGCCACGACGACCGCAGTGCCTCGAAGAAGCGCGCGGGGTGCGGGACGTTGAGGATCGCGAGCCGCTCGATCGGCCGGATGCGGCGCATCGCGAAATACCACGCGACGACCGCGCCCCAATCGTGCGCGATCAGCGTTACCGTGCGCGCGTTCGCCGCATCGACGAGGCCGGCGACGTCGGCGAGCAGCTCGTCGAGATCGTACGCCGCGATCGCCCGCGGCCGCGACGATTCGCCGTATCCGCGCATGTTCGGCGCCCACACGCGATAGCCGAGCCGCACGAGGAGCGAGAATTGGTATCGCCACGAGACGGCGTGTTCGGGGAAGCCGTGCAGGCAGAGGGCCAGCCGGTCACCCGTGCCCGCCGCGAACACTTCGAGTTCGACGCCGTTCGTTCGGACCTTGACGATCTCGACCGGTACGTCGAACGCGGCGATCACGCGAGCGCGGGTTCCTCCGAGAGCGCTTCCCACCGTTCGAGCGCCGCATCCGCGGCCGCGCGCACCGCGGCGAGTTCCCGCTCGAGCTGCGCCACGCGTTCCCGATCGTCGTACACGTGTGGATCGAGGAACTCGCCCTCGAGCCGCGCCCGCTCCTCGTCGAGCCGCGCGACCTCGCGTTCGGCCGAGGCGAGCGCCTTCGCACGCTTCGCATCGTTCGGCTTCGCGTTCCCGTTCGAACCGCTCGATCTCCCGTTTCCGTTGGAACCGCTCGATTTATCGGCGCGATCGTTTACCGGTTTACCATTCTTGCCGTCTCGTTCGGATGCGCCCTTCGCGTTCTTCGTGCCGTTCGTCGCGGCCGCGGGGTCCCTCGTCGCGCCCGTGCGAACCAACTCTTCGAAACGCTCGTAGCCGCCCTGCACGAACGTCGCGCCGCCGTCGTGCAGATGCAGCACGCGTTCGGCCAGTCGACGCAAGAGATAGCGGTCGTGCGAGACGACGATCATCGCGCCGCCGTACGTCACGAGGACCGCTTCGAGCGCCTCGCGGCTCGGGATGTCGAGGTCGTTCGTCGGTTCGTCGAGGAACAGCAGATCGGCCGAGCGTGCCATGAGTCGCGCGAGCATGATGCGCCGCCGCTCGCCGCCCGAAAACGCGCCGACGGGTTTTTCGGCCGCGTCGCCGCCGAGCCCGAGCCGCCCGAGCAGCGCACGAGCCGCTTGATCGGTCACGTTCGGGCCGTCGCGCACGGCATCGACGGCGCTCAGCTCGGGGGCGAGATCGTCCGAAGAATCCTGCGCGAAGAACGCGGTCTTGACGCCCTCAAGAACCTTGACGCTTCCGGCATCGGCAGCGGTTCGCCCGGCGAGGATCTCGAGCAGCGTCGATTTCCCCGCGCCGTTGGGGCCGACGAGTGCGACGCGTTCGCCGCGCGCGATTTGAAACGAGAGCCCGGCGAACAGCGGCTCGCCGAACGATTTCGAGAGCCCCTTCACGTCGAGAGCGAGGCCGGTCGTCGCGCGGCGCGCCGCATCCAGCTTTACGGAGATCGAGGCCTGCGACGATTTCGGCGCTTCGACGCGCTCCATCTTCGCGAGCTGCTTCTCGCGGCTCCTGACGTGCGAATAATTGTGCGAACCGTGCGTGCGGAGTTCCGCGACGACGTCCTTGCGGCGCTTCTCCTCCTCTTTGAACGCCTCGTACTTCCGCTGCGCGAGCGCGAGCCGCTCGGCTTTCTCGACGAGATACGCCTCGTAGCCGCGACCGCGCGGAACGACGTACGTCGAGAGCGTTCCGCCGTCGAGTTCCCAGATCTCGTTCGCGACGCGATCGAGAAAGAAACGATCGTGCGAAACGACGAGCGTCGCGCGATGATCGCCGATCAAGAACTCTTCGAGCCAGCGCACCGTCTCGAGATCGAGATGGTTGGTCGGTTCGTCGAGGATGAGATAGTCGGGTTCTTCGAGCAGCAGTCGCGCGAGCGACGCGCGCGTGCGCTGGCCGCCCGAAAACGATGCGATCGGGCGATCAAGATCGTCCTCGTCGAAATCGAACGCGACCAGCATCGAGCGCATCCGTCGTTCGATCGCATCGCCGCCGTGGCGATCGAACGCCTCGCGCGCCTCGCCGTACGCATGCAGCGCCTTATCGAGAGCGTCGGGATCTTCGGTCGTCGAAAGCGCTTCTTCGAGCGCGCGCAGATGAGCTTCGGCCGCGTGAAAGCGCTCGAACGCCTGCGCGAGCAACATCCGTAGCGTACCGCCGTCGTCGGCGTTCGCCGCCTGGCTGAGATAGCCCAGACGCACGTCGCGCGCTCGAACGAGCGACCCGCCGTCGGGCGTCTCGAGGCCGGCGAGAATGCGTACGAGCGACGACTTCCCGGCTCCGTTGGGCCCGACGAGCCCGATCGTCTGCCCGTCGCGAATGACGCCCGCGAGACCGCCGAATATCTCGCGCGCGCCGTATGCCCGCGTTAACCCGTCGAACCGTAAAACGTCCACGTGCGTGAGCGTTCGCCGCGGACGACCGCATTACCGTCGCGCGAGCGCCGCGGCTCGCCCTGGGTAGGGTTGCGTCATGACGAATACCGATACTTCGAAAATCTCGGCCTCCTCCGCGAAGCGTGGACCCGACGGCGATCTCTTGCTCGCGAGCGGCTCGGCCGTTTCGTTGCGCATGTGGAAAGACGAAGCCCCGGGCGAGCCCAAGGCGACGGCATCGCGGCCCTATGAGACCGTCGGCTACGTCATCTCCGGGCGCGCCGAACTGCATCTGGAAGGCGCGGTCACGGCACTCGAAGCGGGCGATTCATGGGTCGTGCCCGCAGGCGCGTCCCACACGTACGAGATTCTGAGCGCGTTCACCGCGATCGAAGCGACGGCGCCGCCCGCTCTCACGGCTTAACGAGCGACCTCACCGGGCCCGAGACGGGCGGACGCGAATGAACGGGGCGATATGCTCGCCCTGTTTCTCGCGGCGGCGCTCGATACGCCGAGCCCGGACCCGACAGCCACGCTCTCTCCGAAACGACTTCTCGGCGCGATCCGCGCGAAGTTTCGATCGCATCGGCCGCCGCCGCCGTACGAAATCTACACGATCAGCCGCAAGCAAAATACCGACCAGGGCTATCCCGATTACGCGAATAGCTACATCGATAAAGTTTGGGTACGCACGATCGACGGCGCGGCACTGCAGCGGCGCGTGTATCGCAGCATCAATCGCGGCGAGCTCACCTTCAATCGACCGGCATTCAACGAACAGCGCGATCCCGGGCCGCCGACCGCCGACGTCTTTCAACCCGCGCCCGATCATCCGCATCCCGTCTCCGACGTTCCGACGCCCGAGCCGACGGGCTCTTCGCTGCCGTTACTCGGCACCGTGCAAGTGATCGGCGAGTTCGATTACAACGTCGTCTCCGTCGACTACGACGGCGATACCGTGAAACTCAAATTGGAACCGACGCGCGATCCCGATCGCAATCGTCTGCGCGAGATCGATGCGGATCGAACGACCTACGAACTCAAACGCATCGTCGCGACCGACAAACTTTTCGTCGGCGATCACGACGTCTACGGCGTGAGCTTCGATATCACGGTCGGCATGCTCGACGGCGTGCCGATCGTGACGGACATCCACGGAACGGTCGGCGACGGGTACGCGGGCGACGGCACGATCGTCGACTACAAGTTCCGCAACATCAGCTTTCCTACGACGTTGCCGAGCTGGTACTTCGCATCGAGAGAGTACGCTGCGCATGCCGATGATGCGCCGATCTGATCCCGAATGGGTACGTGAACGTCCAGCACTCACACGACGATAAGGACGTAGCGATGACAGAGGCAGAAGTTCAGATCTACATCGGCAAGCCCGTGCGACTCACGCTCGCCGACGGACGCATTCTCGCCGGGACGCTGCATGCGGATAACGGCGGCGGCCACGGCCACGCGCACTACAGCATCGTCAGCGATCCCATTGAGGGCGGCGGCAAGAAAGTCACCGAGACGCTGCACGGTCCCGATCAAATCACGGAGATCCAAAGCGCGGCTTCGGATCCCGCCGCGGTCGAATAGGGCACCGCGCCGGTCGGTTTACGAGCGGCGCGCTTCTCCCGCGCGATAGCGGTAGACGATCCGGCCCTTGGTGAGATCGTACGGCGACATTTCGAGATCGACGCGATCGCCCGGCAAGATCTTGATGCGATGCCGCCGCAGGCGCCCGGCGATGTGGGCGAGGATCGTCTGGCCGTTCTCGAGCTCGACGGCGAACGTCGTACTCGGGAAGACCTGCTTGATCGTTCCGAAGAGTTCGAGGGGGGCTTCCTTCGAGGGCTCTTCCGTCGAGCGTGGCCGCGCTTCGGGATTATAGGCGCGGCGTGCTATGGCCGAGCCGCTTTATTCAACGTCATATGCTCCGAGTATACCCCGCCGCGGCGATCCGCGAAAGCCCGGGCCGTTCGGCGGAGCGGCTAATCGTCCGGGAGCGAATCGTCGGCTTCCTCGTCGTCGAGATCGAGGACGATCGGCGGATTGAGCAGGTCGGCGAGATCGCCGATCAACGTGACCGTGTCGCGATACTCGTCGTAGCCGGCCTCGTCGACCGTGAACCAAGCGACCTGCGGCTCGGGCTCCTGGGCCGGGACGATGAGGTCGATCGCGGCGCCCTCCGGTTCGACCGGCGCGGGCGGCATGAAGACGAACTGCAGCAGATCGCGCGCGATGAACACGCCGAGCACGTCCGCGACGTCGCGCAGAATGCTCGCGCGCTCGGCGGCTTCGACCTCTTCGAGGCTCGCGAGGCGGCGCAGGAACGGCTCGCCGAGATGCGCCGCTCCGGGCAACGTGGCGAGATTCGGCGCGTCGTCAGGCTCCATGCCGTGCGGCTTCGCGGGGGATCGGCGCGACGCCGCTCGCGCGAACGTCGACGCAGCGCGAGAACGTCGCGAGGTCGGGGACGAGACCGAGCGGGTGAGCGATCTGCGCTCCGAGCGAGTTCTCGGCGATCGAGAGATCGACGCGGGAGAGCTGCCACGCTCCATGCGCGATCTCGCCGACGACGATCCGTCCCATGCGCGGCGTGAAGAACGCGAAGCGGTCGTGGAGAAACGCTTCGAGCGTCCCGCCGCGCGGCGTCGAGGCCGGTCCGACCGGCCGGTACCGCGCGCGAAAACGCACGTCCGGTGCGCCGCGCCGCGCGCGCTCGCTCTCGAAGGCGATCCCGCCCGCGTCCTCGCTCGTGCGCATCCGGGCGGGAAAGTACGGTAGCGCCGTCATCACCCGCGCCGCCGCCGCCGCGAGCGCGTTCGCCGCATCGAGGTTGTAGAAGTAGATCCCGCGCCGCGGCCCGACCCGGACGTACGTGCGCAGATTGAGTTCCGGGATGTCGGAGAACCCGGGTAAGACGAGCGGCGCCATGCGCAGCCGAACGTTCGTGAGCCGGAACGGCACGACGCTCAGCCACGCCGACCCCTCGAAGGTGTCGAGCTCGATCCCGGGCGGTAGCGTCGCTACGAGGCGAGCCGCATCGGCACGGTAATGGGCGAAGAGCACGTCGCGCCATCCCATCCGCAAGATCGCCCGACCGGTCACGCCCGACTCGCGCGCCGAGCCGCCGGTTTGGTCGCCGCGCGGCACGGGGAAACGCACCGGGATGACGACCGAATCGATGATGCGCTGCGAGAATCTCGCCTGCCTATGCGACGTTCCGCTCGCACAGCCGACATGCTCCGACTACTGCGCGTCGCGCGAGGGGAGAGATCCGCAAAACGTGATCTGCTCCTGCGGCCACGCGCTCTGCGCGGAACAGGTGAACAAGCAGCTCCACGGTGAGGCCGCGAGCGAGAACCCCGCGTAGCGCGCCTTACGTGTCGCTCTTTTTCAGCAGCCGTGGATATTTCGCGCGCAGATCGGCGACCTTCGGCTCGTCGATCGCGACGATGTACGGATAAACCGGATTTTTATCGGCGAAATGCTGATGGTACGCTTCGGCTGGGAAGAACGTCGTCTCCGGCGCGACGATCGTGACGATCGGCGATGCGAAGGTCTTGCTCCGCTCGAGTTCGGCGATTTTCGCTTCGGCTTCGCGTCGCTGCACGTCCGACGTGTAGAAGATCTCCGAACGATATTGCTTGCCGTCATCGGGGCCCTGACGGTCGCGCTGCGTCGGATCGTGCGCGACGCGGAAATAGACGTCGAGCAGTTTGCCGTACGAGATGACCGAGGGATCGTACGTGATCTTCACCGACTCGGCGTGCGCCGTCAAACCGGTGCTGACGATTTCGTAATGCGCGGTCGCTGCTTTGCCGCCCGCATACCCGACGACGACTTCGCGAACGCCCGCAAGCCGCTCGAAGACGTCCTCCATCCCCCAGAAACAACCGCCGGCAAGGACCGCGGTCGCCGCATGCGCGTCTGCGGGAGCCGCCGACGCCGCGCGAGCGGGAGCCGCCGCAGCGAGGAGAGCGATCGCGAGCGACGCGCTGGTCAGGAACGGGGAACGACGGGACACGGGCGGCCCTCCAAGATGACGATGCCGCTCCATAATGCACGACGCCGGTCCGAACGGTTGCAAGCTGGCCTACACCGCGTGTGATCGTCGCTACTTTGCGCAGCTTTCGCGCGCGCCTCGCGCGCACGATCCTCACCGTCGCCGGGATCGCGATCGGGATCGTCGCCCTCGTGGTCGTCGGCTCGCTCGCCGAACGCCTCGAAACGATCGTCACGCGCTCGACGGCACTCGGGAACGGCACGATCTTCGCGTTCGCGAGCGGACGGGCGCTCTACGGTCGCGGTTCGTCCACGCAGATGCGTGACGACGCGCGGCGGATCGCGGGCTTTCCGGGCGTCCGCTCCGTCGTGCCCGAGGTCGTCGTACCGTACGCGACCGGGTTCGCCGACGGCGGCCGCTTCGGACCGCCGGCGCTCGTCTTCGGGCTGCCGTACGCCGCCCGCCGGGAAGCCGCGGGGACGCTCGCGATCGGTCGGGGCCGCGATTTCGGCCGGAGCGAACGTCGTGTCGCCGTCGTCGGAAGCGATTTCGCGAGCGCGTCGCACGTCTCACCGGGCGCGACGATCGCGCTCTATGGCAGCTCGTACGCGGTCGTCGGGACGCTCGCGAAATCGTTCACGGTCTTCGACGCGGCCGTCGTCGTGCCGCTCGCGGACGCGCGAACGCTGCTCGGCCAACTGCTGCCCGCGAGCGCGCCGGTCTCGGATACGCCGGATGCGTCGGCGCTGATGGTCTTCGTGCGGCCCAATGCCGACGCCGGGTTGATCGCGCGCCGGATATCGCTCCTCACGGCGCTGCACGCGCGCGACCCCGCCTCCGTCGCGGGCGACGTGCGCTCGACGCTGCGGATCTTCGATGCGATCATCTTCGGCGCGGCGCTCGTCGCGCTGTTGGTCGGCGCATTCTCGATCGTGAATACGATGACGATCGCGGTCAGCGAACGGACGCGCGAGATCGGCATCCGGAAAGCGATCGGCGCGGGCGACGGCGATATCTTGCGCGAGTTCGTCGCGGAAGCGGCTGCGATCGGCGCGCTCGGCGGCGCGAGCGGTCTCGTCGTCGCGGCGGTCGTCGTCACCGCCGTGAACGCGCACAACGCGGGACTCGGCGATCTCGAACTCTTCTCGATCACGCCGCGGCTCGCATTGGGAGCGTTCGCGTTCGCCGTCGTCCTCAGCATCGTCGCGGGACTGTTGCCGGCGGTTCGGGCCGCGCGGCTCGATCCGACCGATGCGCTACGGCGGGTCGCATGATGGCGCTGCTCGCCGTGCGCGACCTCGTCAAAATCCATGCGGCCGGGACGCCCGCCGAAGTACGCGCGCTCGACGGCATCGATTTCGAGATCGAGCCGGGCGCCTACGTCGCGATCGTCGGCGAGAGCGGGAGCGGCAAGACGACGCTGATGCACGTGCTCGGCGCGCTCGATCGCGCGACGTCGGGCAGCGTCTCGCTCGGCGGCCGCGATCTCTCGCGGGCCACGCGGCGCGAACTGCAGCGCATCCGCGCGAACGAGATCGGCTTCGTTTTTCAGGGCTTCAACCTCGTCCCGACGCTGAGCGCGCGCGAGAACGTCGAGCTCGCCGCGCGATACGCCGGGACGCAGTCGCGCGCGGCGCGCTTGAACGCCGGACGCCTGCTCTCGGATGTCGGCCTCGCCGAGCGGCTCGATCACCGGCCGCAGCAGCTCTCGGGCGGCCAACAGCAGCGCGTCGCGATCGCGCGCGCACTCGTGAATTCGCCCTCGCTGCTCCTCGCCGACGAGCCGACGGGCGAACTCGATTCGAAGACGGCGGACGCCGTGCTGTCGCTGCTCGAACGCTTCAATCGCGAGCGCGGCCAGACGATCGTGCTCGTCACCCACAATCCCGCGGTGTGGGCACGCTGCGAGATCGTCATCACGCTCGCCGACGGCCGCGTCACGGAGATCCGCCGCTCGCGCGCGGGCGCGCCGCCATGACCGCCGCGCAAGCCGTGCGGATGACGGTCGCGGGGGATAGCCTCGCGCTCGGGATCGGCGCATCGGATTCGAGCCGCGGCTTCGCGTTCGATCTCTATCGTCGGATCGCCGCGACCCATCCGGGCAGCGAGGTCACGAATCTCGCGATCGGCGGGACGACGATCGCGGACGTGCTGCGCCTCGAAGTGCCCCGCGTCAAAATGACCGCACCGAACGTCGTGCTGCTCGAAGCCGGTGCGAACGATGCGATCCGGCGAACGCGGCCGGACGCATTCGCGCGCGATTACGAGCGACTCGTTCGCGAGTTGCGGCAGGCGGCTCCCGCGTCGAAGATCGTGCTCTTCAACGTCCCCGACGTCGCCCTGAGTCCGATCTTCGATGCCGCGAGTAAGCCCGGGTTACGACATCTCACGAACGCGTACAACATCGCGATCGCGAAGACCGCGCGACGTACCGGATGCACGCTCGTCGATTTGTATTCGCTCACCGCGCGGCAGCGCGGCGATGCCGCGCGGTTTCTCAGCGCCGATCAATTCCATCCCTCCGACGCCGGCCACGAGGCGATCGCGACCGGCGCCTGGCCGCAGGTTCGCTCCGCACTGCCTTAACCATGGCAGCCCGGGCGCAAGAAATTAGAGCGGGCTCGCGTGCATCGAGTCGCTTTCAATATTCGGTGCTACCGCGTAGCTGATTAAATTGCAGGCGCCTTTAGTGATGTTTACGCTCATCTATCTATAAGCACATAAGTGTGCGATACTGCCGACGGCAGATTCCGGATGGTACCGCTTCACGTCTCACTTCTTGCTCTAAATTTTTGAGACGCTTTGACTTGGAACGTATGCTTGGATTACGGGCGACACGTACGACCGTGGGCTGCTACACCGGATACGAATATCGACTACTTTCGCAGAGTCCACAACCAGAAGCGCGATGTAGACGCAACAACGTTTGGAGACGCAATGCACATCAGTCAAGGAATGACGTATGCTCTTGCCGCCGGGCTCGTGGCCTTGGCGGTTCGGTCCGCGCTCGCGCCGCGAGCGGCCGCTGTCGCATACGGCGTGCCGATCCCGGAAGGAACCGCCCCGACGCCCTACCTCGAGGTAAAGGCGAATCGCGATTTCGTGCTCGCCGCCTTACTCGTCGTGACGGCATCGGCGAGCGAATCGATTCTCGCTCTCGCGCTGTTTTTCGGGGCGATCGCTCCCGCCGCCGACGCATGGAACGTCTCGCGACACGGGAAGGTGTCGGGCACGGCCGTTCATTTGGCAACCGTTGCGTACATGATCGTCGCGGGTGCCCTCGCCGCCTCCGGCAACTGAGATGGCCTTCGCAACACGACTCGTAGGCCCCACTCCCGGCACCACGGCTCCCGGCCGAACGCGGCCGCGCACCTTCGGTTCGTGCGACATGCGGTTCGCGGCCGCAAACGCCGTATGAGACGCTGGATCGGATTCGCGGTACCGGTGCTGATGCTCGTCGATGCGGCTGCGTACTCGCTTGGAGCGATCGGCCCGATCGAGCGCGGGCTAAACGCAGCCGAGCCGTACTGGCAAAAGCGGCTTCGCTTGAACCTGATGCTCGCGAACGAAGGGATGTATCTCGGCGCTGCCGTCCCGCTCATCGGCGCCATCGTCGATCGCCGGCAGCGGGGCACGGCGCGCACCCTGTTCGGGCTGACGCTCGCGAATTGCGTCTACACGCTCGTAACCGTCCCGCTCTTCACACGCCGCGACAGCGCGCACATGATCCCGCGGGCGCTCGCGGCGATGCTGATCGTCATCGGGTTCGCCCTGCCGTCGAGACCGGAATCCGCTCCGGGCCCCACGTCAACGCTCGCGCCGCAGCCGGAATGATGGTCTCCGTGATCGTCACGGCTGCAGACGCCGCATCTTCGCTCATCCCGTCGGACTGCTGCCGAGTACGTCGGAGAAAGCGGATCGACCACACCGTACACCGGAGAGCAGCCGGCATCACCTCCACCTAGCCGGCCGACTGCTGCGATCAGCCGAGCCAGTGCGGGTTCTGTATCGTGCTATCGAAGAAATGCGTGCTCTTGTAGAGTTCGCTTGCACCGTTCTGCGCGAGCGACTTCGTCTTCGCGAGAATCTCGGCGACGCGAGCCTCGCTCAGCGGCGTAAATGTCGTCGCCGCAGTGACGGCTTGCTCGAGGATCTCGGGCTTGTCGATCCCGGTGACGACGACGCTCGTCGGCAAATTCATACCGTAGTGAAGCATCGTGACCGGGTCGACGGCTCCCGTCTTGTAGATGTAATCGTCGCCGAACGTCTTCATCGCGATGATCCCCATGTCGAGACCTTTGGCGACGGGGATCACGTGATCGGTGAAGCTCTTGTAGTGCGCGTCCATCACGTTGAGCGGCATCTGCACCGTATCGAACGTAAATCCGTGCCGCTTGGCGAGCTCGATCATGTGCAGGTGATACGCGGGATCCTTGTGCCCCGTGAAGCCGATGAATCGCGTCTTGCCCGCCTTCTGCGCGGCGAGAGCGGCGTGGATCGCGCCGTCTTCCGCGAAGATGCGATCGGCGTCGTCGGGCCGGATGTTCTCGTGAAACTGCACGAGGTCGACGCGATCCGTCAGCAAGCGATGCAGCGATTGTTCGAATTGCATCGTGAACGCCTCGGCCGTCCGGCCGTCGATCTTCGTCATCAGAAAGACCTTATCGCGATAGCCGCCCACCGTGAGCGCGCGGCCCATCCGTAACTCGCTGTTGCCGCTGTTGTAATCCCACGAATTATCGAAAAACGTGATGCCGCGATCGACCGCGCCGTGCATGAGTTCGATCGCATCGGCATCCGGCATGCTCGGCTTCCCGATGTGAAAACCGCCGAGGCCGATCATCGAGACCTGTTCGTTCGTGCGGCCGAGGCGTCGCGTCGCAATGGCATGGGTCGTCGTCATCTCTCCCGCTTTCACCCGAGCTCCGAGCCCGAGTGCGGCACCGGCTGCCGCGACTCCGGCGAGAAACGTCGGACGTTTGATGTGCATGAACGTACCTGTGCCCGCGCCGTTCGCACTCAATCAGCGAACGAGCGCCGAGAACGATCCCGTGAACCAGCTCGCGTCGTGCTTCGGAAAGTATCCCGTCGCGACGACGTGCCGCGCGAACCCGGGGCGGCGCCGCGCGATCGCGACGAGCGGATCCGCGCAGCGCGCGAAGAGCCCGCGCATGCGCCACGCCTCGCGATTGTTAGCATCGACGTTGCGCAGCGACGCCTCGTAGGCGCGCGCCGCAAGCGATGCGTCGCCGCGGGATTCGAGTAGCGCGGCGACGGCGCGCCGCGCGCTGCCGAGCGCTTGCGAGACGCCTTCGGCGGAGAGCGGATCCGCGACGCCCGCCGCATCGCCGAGGGCGAAGACGCATCCGGCGGTACGGCGCGCGCGCCCGATCGGGATGATCCCGCCGCGCGCGTCTTCGAGCGCTCGCGTCCGGCCGAGCACGCGCTCCGCGATCTCGCTCCCGGCGAGCCATTCGCGCAAGCGCGCGCGGACGTCGCCGCGGCGCACGAGCACCGCGCCGACGTTCGCGCGCCGAGCGGCGACCGGGAAGATCCACGCGTAGC
>CAZZYZ010000063.1:0-4862 GCA_964658425.1 Vulcanimicrobiota bacterium
GATCGCCGCCGGCCGATACCGCCGTTTGCCGGCGAGTTCGGCGACGAAGGCCTTTACGTCGGCGCGCGTCGCCCCCGTCGCGGCGCGCCCGAGGTACGCGGCGAAGAATTCGAGGTCGCGCGCGTACGCTTCCGCGGTGCGCGCGGAGCGGCCGCGTTCGAAATGGAGCTCGTGCACGAACGCGGCGATCGCGGGATCGTCCGGCTGATAGTACGCGAGCGCTCCGGTCGCGCTTCCGCGACGCGCCCGTGACGCGGCGGCCATGCCGTTCGCGATTCGACGACCCCGCCCGCGATGCTCTTTCGGTCCGGGCGGCTCGCTACGTGCGGCTCCGCTTCGAGGGCACGAACGAGGTGTCGCCGTTCAACGTCCGCGCGAGCGCTTCGGGAAGCGCTTCGATCGCGTCGACGAGCACGGCGATCGAGTCGGAGACGGCCGGCGTCCCGCGAGGCGCTTCGGCGGCGAGCAGCGCGAGTGCGACGCCGACGCCGTGTGCGACGCTCGCGATCGCATCGCGTTCGTCCGGGGCGAACGATTCGCCGAGCTGTTTGGGACCGACGACGAGCGCGCCGAGGAGTCGGCCGCCCGCGGACATCGGGAAACAGTATTCGCCGCGTACCGACGTCTCGAGGCCGCGCAGCGACACGACGTCGCGCGTGGCCCGCAGCGTGACGAGCGCGGGGTCGTTCTCGTCGATCCCGCCGTACGTCCGTTCTCCGTCGTACGTCAGGACGTTCGCCCACGTGCAATCCGTGCGATCGCGCAAGATCGCGATCGTTCGCTCGACGACGAGCGCGGGGTCCGAGATGAACGCCGCCTCTTTCGAGAACGCGCGTAGCGCGCGCTCCGCCTCGTGCCTCTTGCGGAAGAAGACGTTGTCGACGAAACGATCGGTAAGCGTGTGGATTGGATGGATCGCGAGGCCGAGCGCGAGCGCGAGCAGCGCGCTGACCGTGACGTTCGTGCTGCGGCTCGCCGACGCGAGCCAGCCGCCGAGCGCCCATTCCACGAGCGAGAAGGCGCCGACGACGACGAGCGACACGGCCGCGAAGACCGCCGCGCGATTCAGTGCGAATCCGACGTCGAGCAACCGGTGTCCGAGTAGCGCATAGCTCAGGCCGATCGCGGCTAGCGGAAACGAGAGGTTCATGATCGCGGCGTCAATCGGCCAATCCGCGCCCGCGAGGCCGAAGACGTAGAACGCGAGCGGCGCGACGTAGAGAATCGAGAGTGCTCCGGTCGCCCACGCGACGCGCGAGCGCTCGGCGCCCCGCGCGTCGCGAATCGCGAGCAACGCGCACGCGAGCGGGAGCGCGAATGGCAGCCCGTCTGCGAACGACCCGTATGCGAGCGACGCGAAGAAGCCGAACGACGGATCGACGACGCCGCGCCAGTATCCGATGCGCATCCAGGCTGCCGCGAGACCTCCGAGGAGCGCGACGGCGTAGGCGGCGTTCGTCAGCGCGCGCCGCGTCTTCGACGGTGGAGCCGCAAAACGGAGCGCGTACGTCGCGAGCAAGACGAGGCCGAGATTGCGGAGGGCCTCCGATACGGCGTAGCCGCCGGCGGTCGACGCATCGTTCATCGTGTCCCAAGCGCCGAAGTGTCCGAAATCCTGACCGAGCGCGATGAAGACGAGCGTCGCCGACAGCAGCGCGACGTCGGCGCTCTCCGGCCGTGCGAACAACAAAACGCCCGCGACGACGAGCATGACGAAGATTCCCGCAAACCCGACGTAGAATTGCCATCGGATCGCGCGCCAAAAAGGAGAGTCGGCGATGTTGCGATTCATGTCGATGCGGACGACGCGGCTCGAGCCGGCGCGGACGATCGGAAGCGCGTAGCGCCTTCCGACCTTGAGATAACTGTCCCAGTCTTGACGATCCGAAGGCGACATCGCTTTGAGATCGATCATGTCGCCGGCTCGAAGGCCGTCGCGGCTTAACGGCGATTGCGGATCGACTCGGTCGACGCGTACGACGAACGGTCGGACGTTCGTCGTATCGACGTCGCCGTAGCCGTCGATGACGTGCGCGTAGACGACGCTCGCGATCAGTTGGACGAGCGCGAACACGCACAACGTTAAGAGGGCGCGCTGTCGCACCTTCGCGCGGAGCATGCGTGCGAGAGTTACGTACGCCGTCCACGGTTCCTAGAGTGATTCCGCCGGAGGGCCGGGCGGTGTCGAGTTTGACGAAAGGCGGGCAGGCGGCCGCGGACCTCTTCAGCCGTTCCACAACGCATTCACATCCTAGAATCGTAGTTTCATGATGTACGATCTGCGGTGGAGAACGTGGGGCTTCGTTCGCCGAGTCGCCACGGATTCGTCGCCGTACTACGCGGACCGATCGCGATCGCGGAAATCGAGGCCTTCGAGCGTGGCGGTCACGCTCGGACCGTAGATGCGGGCGAGCAGCGAGGCCGTCGCGGAGGCCACGGGATCGGTCCGTGTCACGTAGCGTTGCCATGCGAGGCCGATGAGTTGCGCGGCGATCAGCGTCGTACGCAGTTTCGTCATCGACGCCTTACCTGCGAGGTGTCCGGCGATCGGCGCGGCGACGCTCGCGTTGACGATCGCCGCGAGCCGAAGCTCGGCCTCGGGGTCGCTCGCGGCCGCGCGAAGCAGCGTTCCGAAAACCGACGGGCCGTCGTGCGGATCCCATCGCTCGACGAAGCGACGGACGATCTCCTCGCCGGATAACGCTTCGCTTCTCCCGCCGTTGAGAGGCACTGCCGGCGGAGGCCGCCGGCCGACGGACGGCATCGATCCTTCCTCGCTCGTGACGGCTGCGAACAGCGTTCGCTTCGATCCGAAGTAATGATGAACGAGCGCGCTGTCCACGTTCGCATCGCGCGCGATCGCGCGGATCGAGGTCTTGTCGTAGCCCTGCGCGTCGAAGCGTTCGCGCGCCGCGCGTTCTATCGTCGCCTTCGTATCGGGCTTTCCCGTTCGGCGCCCGCGAATCGGTGCGGCCTTCTTCATCGATTCTTTAATTCATTGCGCGATGAATTACGCCTGTTCGGAGGTGTTCGGTACGACCGCTGCGATCAATCGAGGACCGTCCTATGACGCGATAGAACGCGTCGCTCACCTTTGGAGGTTGTATGACACGTCTCGTTCGCGTTGCCGCCGTCGCAGGTGCGGCGATCTGTTCCATGACGATCGCCGGCCGAGCCGATGCGCCGGTAACGGTCGGCATCGTCCTCAAGACGCTGAGCAATCCGTATTTCATCGCGGTCGGCGACGCGGCGAAAGCCGAAGCGAAAAAGCAGAACGCGAATGCGATCGTCGTCGCGGGGAAATACGACGGCGATAATTCGTCGCAGATCTCCGAGGTCGACGATCTCGTGACGCGCGGCGCGAAGACGATCGCGATCATTCCGAACCTCTCGGCCGGCATCGTCCCCGCCGTCAAGCGCGCTCAGGCGGCGGGCGTCAAGATCATCGCGGTCGATACGGCGCTCGATCCGATCTCGCTCTCCGATACGTTCATCGCGACGGATAATCTCAAAGCGGGCGTTATGAACGGCAAGTGGGCCAAGAGCGCGATGGGCAAGACCACGGCCAAGATCGTGCTGCTCGAAGGCACGCCCGGCAGCCAGGTCAACACGGATCGCATGCAAGGCTTCCTGAACGGCTTCGGAGCCGATGCGAAAAAACTCGTCGTCGCCGATCAGATCACGAACGGCGATCAAGGCAAGGCGCAGACCGCGATGGAGAACGTGCTCGCGGCGCATGCCGATGCGAACCTCGTGTGGACGATCAACGAACCCGCGGCACTCGGCGCGGCGACGGCGATCAAGGCGCGCGGCTTGACCGGGAAGATCAAGGTCGTCTCGATGGACGGCAGCTGCCGCGGGTTGCAAGGCGTCGACAGCGGCGCGATCGATAGCGACGTGATGCAATTCCCGAAGAAAATGGGCGCGCAGGCCGTCGATTTCGCCGTCGATGCCGCGCACGGTAAGGCCATCCCGAAAACGTTCGACACGGGTGAGGTGCTCGTAACCAAATCGCCGCAATCGGGCGTTGCGTCGCAGCCGGTGGCGTACGGCCTCAAGAACTGCTGGTGAGCGAGGCGCTCGCCCGCATCGGCGGGGCGCGAACGATCGGCCCGTTCGCGGGCCTCGTGATCCTCTGCGTCGGGTTCAGTATCGCGGCACCCGCCTTCTACTCGCCGCGGAACCTGTTGCAGATTTTGCAACAGGTGATGGAAGTCGGGACGCTCGCGATCGGGCAGACGATCGTCATCCTGACCGCCGGGATCGATCTCTCCAACGGCGCGATCATGGTGCTCGGATCGGTCGTGATGGCGAAGCTCGCCGTCTCGGCGGGCGTCCCGGTACCGCTCGCGATCTTCGCGGGCTTTACCCTGACGACGATTCTCGGGCTCGTAAACGGGCTCGTCGTCGCGCGCTTGCGCGTCCCGCCGTTCGTCGCGACGCTCGGGATGCTCAACGTCGCATACGCGAGCACGCTTTTGTACAGCGGTCAAGCTTCGACCGACAATCTCCCCGCGGGATTGCTCGCGCTCGGGACGTCGTTCCGGGCGTTCGGCACGAGCTTTCCGATCGGGCCGTTCGTGATGCTCGCGATCTTCGCGATCGCGTGGTACGCGCTCACGCAGACCGGTTGGGGACGCCATCTCTACGCGCTCGGCAATAACGCCGAAGCGGCGCGCCTCACCGGCATCAACGTTTTCAACGTCCGGATCTCCGCGTATCTCGTCGCCGGATTCATCTACGGCCTCGCGGCGTTGCTCGTCCTTGGCCGCACGACGGTCGGCGATCCCAATGCCGGGCAGACCGATAACCTCGACAGCATCACGGCGGTCGTAATCGGCGGCACGAGCCTCTTCGGCGGC
>CAZZYZ010000063.1:4872-15205 GCA_964658425.1 Vulcanimicrobiota bacterium
CTCACGCTCGTCGGCGTCGAGGCGCTCTGGCAGACGTTCGCGACCGGTATCATCGTCATCGCGGCGGTCGCGGCCGACGAAGCCACGCGGAGGCGTCGCGCATGAGCGATACCGAAACGCGCGTCCCCGTTCTCGCGGCGCGCGGGATCGTCAAACGCTACGGCAACGTCACGGCGCTCGACGGCGCCGATTTCGAGATCTACGACGACGAGATCGTCGCGCTCGTGGGCGATAACGGCGCGGGCAAATCGTCGCTCATCAAGGCGCTCTCCGGTGCGACGATCCCGGACGAAGGCGAGATTACCGCGGGCGGCCGGCGCGTCTCGATGCGCAGCCCGAAGGACGCACGCGCGCTCGGGATCGAGACGGTCTATCAGGACCTCGCGATGGCCCCCGCGCTCGATATCTCGAGCAATCTCTTCCTCGGCCGCGAGCTACGCCGGCCGGGCGTCCTCGGGAACGTCTTTCGCGCGCTCGACGGACCGCGGATGCGCCGCGAGGCGGCATACCATCTCGAGGGGCTCAAGATCGGCATTCGCTCGATCCGCCAGCCGGTCGAGACGCTCTCGGGCGGTCAGCGCCAAGGCGTCGCGGTCGCGCGCGCGGTCTCGTGGGGCAAGCGCTGCGTCATCATGGACGAGCCGACGGCGGCGCTCGGCGTCAAGGAGACCGCTCAGGTCCTCGAGTTGATCCGCACGGTGAAGGCGCGCGGCACGCCCGTCATCATCATCAGCCACAACATGCCGAACGTCTTCGAGATCGCCGACCGCATCTCGGTGATGCGGCTCGGCCGCCGCGTCGGTATCGCTCGCCCCGGACGCGAGACGATGGAAGACGTGATCGCGATGATGACCGGCGCGACGCGCCGCGAAGTCGAGGAGATCAGCGACTAAGCGTCGTTCGATCATAATTCATCATCTGATGAATTACGCCCGCGCGCGCTCGTCTGGCGGGCGCGCGGGCGGGGGCACGCGAACGGCAAACGGGTATGCTCGCGCCCGCCGCCGTTCTCGCCGCCGCCACGCCCGTAGCCGCAGCAGGCTCGCATTGTTCGGATTCGTTTCTCACGCTCGCCGCACCGATCGCGCGTCCGTCCGACGTCGCGCGCGGCATCGAACACACGGCTCCGGAACGGATCGTGCGGATCTCGCTTCTGGTCGCGCCGAACGTCGCGGGCACGCCGGTCGTCGGTTATCTGTACATCACGAGCGGCAAGAGCGTTTTCTTCGGCACGCGGCGCCACGATCAGATCGACCCGGCCGCGGCGCCGCTCATTCGCGAAATCTACGCCGCTTCGTCGACGGCGACGGCCGCGCAGCTCAGCGGGCTACTCGCCCGTCAAGACGGCAACGCGATCCTGTACCTCGGGCAGCCGTTGCGGCTGCTAAAACGGCTCGGCCTCGGCGCCGTCCGCTGCGTCGTCCTACCGAACAACTCGCGCGTCTGATCGAACGAAAACCGCGCCCGATCGAAGCCCCGGCTACCGAGGGCGGCGCGTTACGAGGCTACGAAACGTAGCTGACGTTCACGCTGTAGCCGGCCGCTTCGGCGCGGGCGACGACGGAAAGCACGTTCTCGATCTCGTCGTCGATCGTCGCGATCTCGCGGGCGGTAATCCCGACTGGGGCCGCGTTTTCCCAGAGCAGCCGCTGCGCGGTCTCGAGCGCGGAACGCAGGCGTTCGGGCGTCGCTTCGAGGACGGCCCAATCTTCGTACGACGCGGCCGGGACGACCCGCCAGCCGTTCCCCGAATACTCATCGTCGACGTCGTAGGCGTTGGGGATCGCACGCAGGACGTCGATCGCGTCCCGATCGCTCGCGCGGAGCAACGGCAATCCGGCATCGCCGAGCCGGACCACGAAGCGAAAGAACGAGGTGCCGCCGACGCTGTACGCACCGGCCGGCGACCCGACGTTCACGTGAATCATGCCGCCCGCATTCGAGTGGCTCGCAGCGCTACCTCTCCGCGATCGCGGTGACGTCGTCGAGCGTGATCACGATCTGGTCTCCCGGTGCGCCGCTCGGGGCGAATAAGAAATTGACCGCCCGATCGCCGATCTTGTCGGCGACGATCCGGCCGTCGTATGCCTGCCCGTGCGCGGTGAGCGTCACGTCGCGCGAGCCGTAGGCGCGCAGCTCTTCGATCGTTACCGGCACGTCAGCGGCCGATCGCGAACGGGACGTCGAGCGATGCCGCGAGGCGTTCGAGCGCGGTCCACGATTTGCGATGGACGCGCACGCCCTCGCGCTCGGAGCGAAGCGTCCGCTCGTGCTCGATCTCGCCCGCGACGTAGATGCGGTCCTGGCCCGGGGCGCGACCCGACGTCTTGAAGGCGCGTAACTCTCGATCCATATCCGTTTTGAACGCCGCGAGATCGCGAAACGCTCCGGGGTCGATCGCCCCGAAGAAGTGCGAGATCTTCCCCGGCTGCGGGGTGTCGGTCGGTAACGGCAATCCGTCGCCGAACGCGCCGCCCGAGAGGACGCCGCACATGATGTCGGCGAGCAGTCCAAGCCCGTATCCCTTGTGGCCGCCGCCTTCGATGCCCGCGCCGCCGAGCGGGAGCAGCGCACCGAGCAATCCGCGCGCCGGGTCGGTCGTCTCCGCACCCTCCGCATCGAGCGCCCAGCCGGCCGGCAGGGGCTTCTCCTTACGCTCGAAGACTTCGAGTTTGCCGCGGGCGACGGTCGTCGTCGCGAAGTCGAGCACGAACGGCGGTTCCTCGCAGGCCGGGATCGCGTATGCCCACGGGTTCGTACCGAGCATCAGATCGCGGCCGTACGTCGCCGCACCGTAGCGGATCGAGTTCGTCGAAGACATACCGATGAGATCGCTCTCGAGCGCGAGCATCGCGTAATAGCCCGCGATGCCGTAGTGATTGGAGTTGCGGACGGCGCCGAACGCGACGCCCACGCGCTTCGCCTTCTCGATGACGGCGCGCATCGCGCGCTCGCCCGCCGGATGGCCGAGGCCGTTGCCCGCATCGAGGACGATCGTCGTCGGTGTTTCGCGAGCGACCCCGATCTCGGGCGCGGGCAACATCGTGCCATCGCGAAGCCGTTCCACGTAGTAGGCGCCCAGTCGCGAGACGCCGTGCGATTCGACGCCGCGCCGATCCGCCGCGACGAGGACCTCGCCGACCACGCGCGCGTCTTCCGGCCGAACGCCGAGCCGCGTCAGAATCGCCGCGACGAACGTGACGAGTTGCGGCCCGTCGGCGAGGGCGTAATCGTTTTCGGCGGCGATGCTCATGGCGTTTCCCCTTCGGCGATCGGTTCGACCGTCGCGCCGCGAGCCGAGAGCCCGAGCACGAACACGTCGCTGTCGATCCCTTCGCGCGCGAAGGCGTCGCGCATCGCATCGCCCGTCTGCGCGCCGTCACCGGAGACGAGCGCGATCACGCTCGGGCCGGCGCCCGAGAGCGCCACGGCGAGCAGCCCCGGCCGCTCGAAGCGCAGCATCTCTTCGAAGCCGGGGACGAGCGGCGCGCGATAGGGCTGGTGTACGCGATCGCCCGTCGCGACGCGCAGCGTCGCGAGATCGCCCGTGGCGAGGGCGGCCGCTAGCAGCGCCGCTCGCTGCAGATTGAAGACGACGTCGCGGCGCTCGTAGCTCGCCGGCAAGAGGGCGCGCGCGGCGGCCGTCGGCAAGACGATCCGCGGCGTGACGACGACCGCCGAGAGCCCCGCCGGGGGCTCGAACCGCAGGTACGTCGGCTCGCCGTCTGCGGCCATCGCCGCTACCACGACCCCGCCGAGCAGCGCCGGCAACGCGTTATCGGGGTGACCTTCGAGGCCCGCGGCGAAACGCGCGAGCGTCCGTTCCGGCGGTCGCTCGCGCGCGAGTTCCGCACCGATCGCGAGGCCGAGGACCGCTCCCGCGGCGCTCGCGCCGAGCCCCTTGCCGAGCGGGATCGCATTCTCGACGAGGATCGAGACCGCGGGCCGTTCCTCGCCGAGGACGCACGCGAGGCCGCGTACGATCTCGTTTTCGAAGCCGGCATTGGTCGGCACGAACCGGCTCGCCTTGAACGAGATCGAGAACGCGCGTGCGGCATTCACGGTCGCCCGGACGCGCAGGTCGAGTGCGAGTCCGATCGCATCGAAACCCGGGCCGAGGTTCGCCGACGATGCGGGGACGCTCGCGACGAACGACGGTGCCTCAGACATGGCTCGCCGTCACCTCATCGACGAGGGCGCGCAGCGCCTCGGCCGTCGGCGCGGGCCGGATCGCGTTCGCGAACGGCGCGTCCGAAGCGTGATAGGCGGCGGCATACGCGCCGTCTTTGAGGACGTGACCCGTCAACACGAGCACGACGTCATCGGCTTCGGCGATCGTCCCGTTCTCGCGAAGCTGCCGCAGGCCGGCGAGCGAGGCCGCCGAGGCCGGCTCGCAGCCGACGCCGTCGCGGCCGACGATCGCGCGCGCGTCCGCGATCTCGGCATCGGTGACGTCGATGACGGTCCCGTCCGTTGCGCGGACCTCCGCGAGTGCCTTGCGCCACGAGGCGGGCGCACCGATCTTGATCGCCGTCGCCGTCGTGCGCGCGACGACCGGCCGCATCTCGCCGCCGTCGCGAAAGAGCCGTGCGAAGGGCGCCGCACCCTCGGCCTGCACGACGGCAATGCGCGGCAGCCGATCGATCAGCCCGAGCGCGAACGCTTCGCGGAAGCCCTTTCCGAACGCGCTCGAATTGCCGAGATTTCCGCCCGGCAGCACGACCCAATCGGGCGCGCGCCAATCGCGTGCTTCGAGCAGCGCGAACGCGGCGCACTTCTGGCCCTCGATGCGATAGGGATTGACGCTGTTGACGATCGCGACGCGCGTCGGATCGAGCGTGCGCACGACCTCGAGCGCGCGATCGAAATCTCCGTCGATCGCCGCGATCGTCGCGCCGTAATCGAGCGTTTGCGCCATCTTCGCTTCGCTCACGCCGACCGCCGGCACGAGGACGAGCGCGGTCATATCGGCGCGCGCGCAATACGCGGCCATCGCGGCCGCCGTGTTCCCCGTACTCGCGCAGACGGCGACGCGCGCGCCGCGAGCGTTCGCGTGCGAGATCGCGGCGGTCATGCCGGCATCCTTGAATGACGCCGTCGGATTCATGCCGAGATGCAGGTAGGCGACGCGCTGCGCGCGCGCGTATTCGCCGCCGCGCCGCGCGGGGTAGAGCGGCAGATCGTTTTCGCGCAGCGTGACGACGGCCCGCGGATCGATCGCCGGCAGCAGATCGCGGAAGCGCCACACACCGCTGCGATCGAGCGGATCGTTCGAACGGCGCCGCTGCGAGAACGTGTCGCGAAGCGTCGCCGCGTCGTACGCGGCGGGATCGAGCACGAATGCGAGCAATCCGCCGCACGCCGCGCAGAACAGCACGTCGGACGCGGAAGGCGCACCGCATTCGCTACAGGCGAGGTGCATCGCTACGCCGTTCGCCCGCTCGTGACCGGAGCCTACTGCGGATGGCTCGCAACTTCGTGCGCCGGTCAAGCGTCAACCGAGCATGATTGAGGCAGCGATCGCGGTGCACGACGTTACGAAACGATTTGCGGACGTCGAAGCGGTGCGCGGCATCTCGTTCGACGTGCGGCCGGGCACGATCTTCGGCCTCCTCGGCCGCAACGGCGCCGGCAAGACGACGACGCTCGAGGCGTGCATCGGGTTGACCGCGCCCACGTCCGGCAGCGTCCGCGTGCTCGGCCTCGACCCCGCCCGCCGGGCCGACTTCAACCGCCTGCGCCGCATGATCGGCGTGCAATTGCAGGCGACGTCGCTGCCGGAGAAGGCTCGCGTGGGCGAGATCCTCGATCTCTACGCCGCGTACTATGCGATCCGGCCGCAGACGGCCGCGCTCGCGGAGCGCGTCGGCCTCGGCGACAAACTCGAACGGTTCGTCGGTAAGCTGTCGGGCGGTGAACAACAGCGGCTGGCGCTCGCGCTCGCACTCTTGCACGATCCGCAAGTCGTCTTTCTCGACGAACCGACCGCGGGGATGGACGCGTTCGGCCGCCGCATCCTGTGGGCCGAAGTCGAACGCCTTCGCGCCGCAGGCAAGACGCTCGTACTCACGACGCATTACATCGAGGAAGCGGAACGGCTTTGCGACGAGATCTGCATCGTGCAGGCCGGCCGCGTCGTCGCGCGCGATACTCCGGCGGCCCTCGTGAGCGCGTACGGCGGCGACGCCTGCATCGACTTTCGCGCGCGCGGCTTCGCACCCGATCGCGCGCTCGAGGCACTCGGCCGCTGGTCGCGCGACGGCGAGCGCTGGAGCGTCGCCGTCGCGGCAGAACCCGGCCGCGCGCTCGGTGCGATCGTCTCGCATGCGAACGAACTGGGCGTCGCGATCGACGAACTCGACTTGCATCGGCCGGGCCTCGAAGACGCGTTCCTCGCGATCACGGGCGAGACGCTCGACGATTCGGGTATCGGAGCGGCGGCGTGAACGCGCTACGTGTGCTCGTCGCGCAGACGCGTGCGAACTTCACGTGGTATTTCTGGCGTGACGGCGAGATGATCTTCTGGTCGCTCGTCATCCCGATCTTTTTCTTGTTCATCTTCTCGTTCGCGCTCGGCGGGGGGACGCGGCAGACGTCGACGTTCCTCGTGCCGGGCCTCATCGGCGCGCAGGTGCTCAGTTCGGGCTTTTGGGGTGTCGGCGCGATGCTCGCGACGTTCCGCGAGAAGCGCGTGTTGCGGCGCATCTATCTCACGCCGCTTCCGTCGTGGACGTTCTTCGCGTCGCTCGTGCTCTACCGGATGTCGTTGCTCGCGCTGCAGGCGATCGTCCTCGCGATCGTCGGTGGCTTCGTCTTCCATACGCGCGTCGTCGGCAATCCGCTCGAGATCGCGGCGATCCTCGCGCTCGGCGCGGCGACCTTCGTCTCGCTCGGCACGGTGATCGGCGCGGTCGTCCGCTCGACGGAGAGCGCGAACAACATCGCCTCCGTGCTGACGGTGCCGCTCGCGTTCCTTAGCGATGCGTACATTCCGATCGATCGCTTCCCGGCCGCGATCGGCAGCGCGCTGCGCCTCCTGCCGTCGACGCAATTCATCGACGCGTTCCGGGGGATCGCGATGCACGGCGACTCGCTGGCACACTTCGGCGGCTGGATCGCGCTGCTGTGCGTGTGGACGGTCGTCGGGACGACCGTGAGCGCGCGCTATTTCCGCTGGGTGTGACGGTCACGTAGGGCGATCGGTGTCCGATCGGCCGGCGCCGGGGCGCGTGATCGCGCCGTCCGATGCGGACGAGACGAGCGCGGCGTACTTCGCGAAGACGCCGGACGTGTAGCGCGGGGCGGGTTCGCGCCACTCGCGCAGTCGATCCGCGAGCGCGTTCGCATCGAGGCCGACCGAGAGCGTGCGGCCCTCGATGTCGATCGTGATGAGGTCGCCGTCGCGCAGCGCCGCGAGCGGGCCGCCGACCGCGGCTTCGGGCGCGACGTGCCCGAGCATGAGGCCGCGCGTGCCGCCCGAGAAGCGGCCGTCCGTAACGAGTGCGACCGATTCGCCGAGCCCGGCGCCGACGATCGCGCCCGTGATGCCGAGCATCTCGCGCATCCCGGGGCCGCCGCGCGGACCCTCGTAGCGGATGACGACGACGTCGCCCGCGACGATCGCGCCGCTCTCGATCGCGCGCATCGCATCTTCTTCGCGGTCGTACACGCGCGCGGGTCCGGTGTGAAACGTGCGTTCGTGGCCGGCCATCTTCACGACGGCGCCGTCGGGTGCGAGGTTGCCGCGCAGCACGACGATCCCGCCCGTCGGCTTGAAGGGCCGCTCCGCCGTCGCGATCACGCGCTGGCCCGGCGTCTCGCGCGCGCTCGCCGTCTCTTGTTCGAACGTGCGACCGGTGACGGTCATCGTGCCGCCGCGAACGAGGTTGCCCTCGACCATCCGTTTGCCGATGAGCTCGATCCCGCCCGCGCGATCGACGTCGTAGGCAACGTAGGTTCCGCCCGGCCGCAGATCGGCGATGATCGGCGTACGCGTGCTGATGCGATCGAAGTCGTCGATCTCGAGCGGCACGCCCGCTTCGCGTGCGATCGCGAGCAGATGCAGGACCGCGTTCGTGGAACCGCCCGTTCCGGCGGCCGCGGCGATCGCGTTTTCGAAAGCTTCACGAGTCAACAGATCGCGCGGCCGCAGACCGCGGCGTAAGACGTCCATGATCAGGACGCCCGCTTCGTAGCCCTTGCGATCCTTGCGCGGATCGGTCGCGCCCGGCGACGCGCTGCCGACGGGCGAGAGGCCGAGAAATTCCATGATCATCGCCATCGTGTTCGCGGTGAACTGCCCGCCGCAGGCGCCCGCGCCCGGGATCGCGTGATCCTCGATGCGCAGCAATTGCTCGTCCGAGATCTTGCCCGCCGCGTGCGCGCCGACGGCTTCGAAGACATCGACGATCGTGAGATCGCGGCCGTCGAGTTTGCCGGGCGCGATCGAACCGCCGTAGAGCACGAGCGACGGGACGTTGAGGCGGACGAGCGCCATCGCGGCGCCGGGCGCCGTCTTGTCGCACGCGACGAGCGCGATCATCGCATCGAACATGTGGCCGCGGCCGACGAGCTCGATCGAATCCGCGATGATCTCGCGGCTCACGAGCGAGGCCTTCATCCCCTCGGTCCCCATCGTGACGCCGTCGGAGATCGCGACGGTGTTGAATTCCATCGGCGTTCCGCCCGCCTCGCGCACGCCGCGTTTGACGTGCTCGGCGAGCGCACGCAGATTGAGATTGCACGGCATCGTCTCGATCCACGTGTTCGCGATCCCGACGATCGGTTTGCGCAGATCTTCATCGCTATAGCCGACCGCTTTGAGCATCGCTCGCGCGGGCGCGCGGTCGCGGCCGTTCGTGATCGTGGCGCTATTTGCTTTGACGTCGTAACTCATCGCGGGCGGGGCCCTCCAAGCCCGGTCCCTACGGCGATGCGGCGGGCCGGTCCTCGGAGGCGAGCCGGTGATACCAGCGCACGACGAGTGCGTAGCGGACGCATTCGAAGTAGATGAACGTCAGGAACAGCAGCGGCGAGGTCACGACGAGCGAGGCCGGTACCCGCACCCCGAGCACCGCGAGTGCGAGCAGCACGCTCGTGAACGGCACGAGCAGAATGCAGAGCGAGAGCGCGACGACGCCGAGCGTCGTTACGAAGTGCGCGCGCGTGAGATCGTAGGAGCCGCGCATCGAAGCGAGCAGCGTCGGCGCGAGATCGCCGAGCGTCGCCCGCTGCGGCGCGCGCAAGAGCGCACCGACGAGCGTCTGCGAGAGCAAGACCGCGGCGACGATCCCCGGCAAGAACGCGAACGCGTAGCCGAGCTCGGTTACGACGCCGACGGTCGCGATCGTCGCGATCGTCATCGCGATCCGCCAGCGCGTCATGCGGAAGGTCGGTTCGACGCGTCGCAAGGCCGAGGGCAAGATGAAGAACGTCGCGACGAGCGAGAGCGCGAGGACGACGCTGACGGGCGGCGTCGTCACGAGTGCGAGCGGGCTCTCGGCGAGGATCGCATAGAGATCGACCCGCGGAAACGCGAGATAGGCCGCGAACGCGCACGCCGCGGCGAACGCCAGATAGAGCGCGAGCCGATCGCGCATGCAGCGTAGCCCGTCCGTGAATACCGAGCGGCTCGGACCCGCGACGGCGTTCCGATCGAGAGCGGCGATCATGTTCCGAATTTCGGACGGCGACCGGCGGTCGCCCACGAGAACCGGAGTGTTCCGCCGCACACTCGCGACGGCGCGGGCTACATCCCGATCAGGCGCTTATCGTCCGCGAGTGCGGCGTCGATATCGGGATAGACCGAGAACACGTCGAGCAGACCCGTGATGCGCAACAGCCGAAGGATCTGCCCCTCATGGGCGACCAGGCGCACCGAGCCGCCGTGTTCGGCGGCGCGTTTGTGCGCGCCGATCAGGGCGCCGAGCCCGGTCGAATCGAGAAACTCCATGTCGCTGAGATCGACGACGATCTCATGCTCGTTGCGATCGGCCGCTTCCATGAGCGCCGCGCGCAACGTCGGAGAAGTCGCGATGTCGAGACTCCCGCCGAGAGCGAAAATGGTGACAGCGCCGTCTTTGGCGGTCGAGACGTCGATATTGAGGGTGTCTTGAGACATGGCTACCCCTCGTATTCGCGCCAGTGCGTAATCGTTCCGTCCGCAAAACGAACGAGCGCGCAGCCCGGCCGTTCGCGCCACGTGCCACGTACCGCTTCGATCGAGAAGCGGTACGCGACGGCCGCCGTATCGCCCTCGACGATCGCTTCTTCGAGCGTAAATTCGTAGCGGGGACCGTCGCGGAAGAACGCCGTGAAGTGCTCGACGATCGCC
>CAZZYZ010000064.1:0-14854 GCA_964658425.1 Vulcanimicrobiota bacterium
CGAAGCGTCGATCGACCTGTTCGAACCGTTGATTCATGCGAGCTTCGAGACTCGTGAAACCGTGCTCGATCGCGGCTTTGAATTCGAGCATGTAGTCGAGGAACCGGGCGTTCGTGAGCGGGGCATCGTCTTGCATGGCGCGATGTTCCTCGTTCCAAATTGCCGCCGTGTTTCCGTTTTCGATTCTACGAGCCGCGCCGGCTCGCCGATGCCTCCGCGCCTCTTGTATTTTTATGCGATTTATGCATAAATATACGGCATGCTGGCATCGCTGCCCGAAGCGCCCCTGCGCGGGCGGAATTTCATCGAGGTCACCGATTTCGGCTCGGAGGACCTCTCCTCGCTGCTCGTCGTCGCGACGCACCTCAAGACCGGCGCCCGCGTCTCCGATCAACTGCGGTTTCTACGCGGGAAATCGCTCGCGATGCTTTTCGAAAAGCCGAGCCTGCGGACGCGCGTCTCATTCGAGGTCGGGATGGCGCAGCTCGGCGGCCACGCGCTCTTTGCGCAGGGCTCGGAGTTCATGGTCGGCTCCCGCGAGACGCCCGAAGACGCCGCGCGCGTCCTCTCGCGCTACGTCGATGCGATCGTGATCCGGACGCACGCGCACGCACCGCTGCAGCGCTTCGCCGCTGCGGCGACGGTGCCGGTGATCAACGGCCTCTCCGCGGCCGGCCATCCGTGCCAGGCACTCGCCGACATGCTCACGATTCGCGAACGCTTCGGCACGCTCGCGGGCTTGCGGCTCGCATACGTCGGCGACGGCCGCAATAACGTCGCCGTGTCGCTCGCGGAGGCCGCGATGTTGCTCGGCGTCTCGTTCACGTTCGGCTGCCCGCCGACGCATCGACCGAGCGAAGCGCTCCTCGCGCACCTGCAATCCCTCGGCAAGCCGCACGGCGCGACCGTGCGCGCGTTCTCGAGCGCCGTTCGCGCGGTGCGCGACGTCGATATCGTCTACACCGACGTCTGGACGTCGATGGGCGAAGAACATCTCGCCGAGCGCAACGCCGCGGTTCTGCGGCCGTATCGCGTCGATGACGACCTCATGGCGGCGGCCGCGAAGCACGCGATCTTCATGCACTGCCTCCCCGCGCATCGCAATGAGGAGATCGCCCATAGCGTGATCGAGGGCCCGCAAAGCGCCGTCTTCGATCAGGCCGAGAATCGGCTGCACGCGCAGAAAGCGCTCTTACTTTCGTTGCTTACCGATCTACGAGGATTGCCATCGTGAAGACGACCCGTCAGCGCGCGATCCTCTCGCTGATCGCGACCCGCCCCGTCCATTCGCAGGAAGAAGTCGCCGCCTTGCTCGAGGCGCAGGGCTACGAGGTCACGCAAGCGACCGTCTCGCGTGACATCAAAGATCTCGGGCTCGTCAAGGTGCCCCTCAAGAACGGCAACGGCTCCGGCACGCAATTCAAATACGTCGAGCCCGGCCTCGGCCGCGGCTATGCGAGCCGGCTGCATCGCGTCATCGCGGAACTCGTGCGCGACGTGCGCGGCAGCCTCAATCAGATCGTGCTGCGAACGCCGCCCGGCAGCGCGATGCTCGTCGCGTCCGCGATCGACGAAGCCGAGTGGTCCGAGATCCTCGGCACGCTCGGCGGCGACGATACCGTCCTCGTCATCCTCGAAGACCCGGCCAAACTTCCCGTCGTCAGACAGCGCTTCGAAGATATGCGCTCGGAGAATCCCTTGTGAACACGATCGTCCTCGCGTATTCGGGCGGCCTCGATACGTCCGTTCTGCTAAACAAATACGCGCTCGCCGGCCACCGCGTCATCGCGCTCACGCTCGATCTCGGTGAGAGCGACGGAACCGCAGGCATCGGCGCTGCCGCCGCGCTGGAAGCCGTAAAAGCAAAAGCGCTCGCGCTCGGCGCGTACGACGCGCAGCTCGTCGATGCGAAGGAACGCTTCATCGCCGACTACGCGTATCCGGCGCTGCATGCGAACGCGATGTACGAAGGCGTCTATCCGCTCTCGGCCGCGCTCTCGCGGCCGCTCATCGCCGCACTCCTCGTCGAGACGGCGCACCGTTTCGGCGCCGACGCCGTCGCGCACGGCTGCACGGGCAAGGGTAACGATCAGGTTCGCATCGAGCTCGCGGTGCGCGCGCTCGATCCCTCGATCGCGACGCTCGCGCCGCTGCGCGACGAGCCGCTCTCGCGGCCCGATGCGATGATCTACGCGCAGCAACACGGCGTCCCGGTCGCACACACCGCCGCGAAACCGTATTCGGTCGATGCGAACCTTTGGGGCCGTAGCATCGAAGCGGGCGTGCTCGAAAACCCATGGAACGCGCCGCCCGAAGACGCGTACGCATGGACGGCGTCGCCCGCGGATCGGCCGGCCGAACCCGAGCATATCGTCATCGATTTCGAGAACGGTATCCCGACGTACGACGGCCTTTCGGGCGCCGCGCTCGTCGCGGCACTCAACGCGAAGGCGGGCACGCACGGCATCGGCCGAATCGATCTCGTCGAAGATCGCGTGATCGGCGTGAAGTCGCGCGAGATCTACGAATGTCCGGGATCGATCGCGCTCATCGCGGCGCATAAGGCACTCGAACGCCTCGTGCTCACGCGCGACGAACTCCGCTTCAAAGCGACGACCGATCAGAAATACGCCGAGCTCGTCTACGACGGACTCTGGCCTTCGCCGCTACGCGATGCGTTCGATGCGTTCAACGCGTCGCTCGCGGCGCGCATGACCGGCAGCGTTCGGTTACGCCTCCATGCGGGCAACGCCGTCGCCGATGGAACGCGCTCGCCGTACGGCCTCTACGACGAGAGCCTCGCCACGTACGGCGCGGGCGACCGTTTCAAACACGATGCCGCCGCGGGTTTCATCGCACTCTGGGGATTACCGATCGAACTCGAAGCTCGCGTGCGCGGCGGCGCGCTCATCGCTTCGACGCCGCGGTCGTAGCGGCCGCGGGTAGCGCGAACGCGTAGACGTCCCCCGCCATATCGGCTTCGTACAACCCACTCGGAACGAGCGCCGGGCTCGAATAGACAGATGATGAAAGCGCCGTCGTCCACAGAACGCTGCCGCTGCCGAGCGCGAGCCCGTCGAGCGATCCGTCGATCGGGACGAACGCGATGCCCGGCGCGATCGCAGCCCCCCCGAGATACGCGGTCGACATCTTCTTCGTCCACAAGACGCTGCCGCTGCGATTCATCCCGACGAGCGTACCGCCCGGCACGGCGTTCTTCGTCGGGTCGGTGAGGTACCCGGCTCCGACGACGATCGTCGAACCGTCGGTTCCGGGCGAACTGCTGCCGCCGTAGCCGTCGAGGTGACCGATCGTCGTCTTCCACTTCTGCGCGCCGCTGCTCTTATCGAAATCGTAGAGCGACCCGTTCTTGTTCAGGGCGATCTCGTCGTTCCCGGTGACCAGGATCCCGCTGCCGACGTCGTCGTCGCTCGCCGCATACATCGCGATCGGATTTTCCCAGAGCGGCGAACCATTCGCATCCAATCGAACGACGCCGTTCGCGGTTCGAATATTATCGTTCGTACAAACGTTCCCGGTGCCGAACACGTACGAGGAACCGTCGAACGATATGGGGCTCCACGAACTGCCGCCGGTCACGGAACCCGTCGCAACGATCCAATTCCAGATCGGCACGCCCGTCATTTCGGAGAACGCGTGCACGCCGCCGCGATTACACACCGGCGGATCGCCGCTCGCATCGCCGACGACGACCGTTCCGGCGTTGACCGCCGGCTCGCCGCGCTCTGCGCCCGGAAGCGACGCTTGCCAACGCGTCGCTCCGGTCGTCGCATCGAGTGCGTAAAGTACGCCCGGAATCGTCTCCGTCCCGACGAAGAGCAACCCGTCCGCATACGTCGGCGTCATTCGCACGGCCGCGAGCTTCGTGCGCCACAGCACGGCACCGGTGCGGACATCGAGCGCGGCCACGGTCCCGGCTTGTCCCGCAATGAAGACGCTTCCGTTCACGACGATCGGGCTCGCGGCGATCGATTCGCCGAGACTCATCTTCCATTTCTGCGTCAAGTGCGAAGCCGTCGTCGCATCGATGCCGGTCTTCTGTGCCTGGTAGCCCGTTCGAAAATTGTCGTGCATGAACGTTGACCAATCGTCGATCGGCACGCTCGCGGGCGTAACCGGGCTCATCGTCGCCTCGGCGATCGGCACCGCGCTCGCGCCGCCGCTCCCGCCGCCGCACGCGGCCAAGAGCATCGCGAGACCCGCGGCGGCACATGCGAATTCGACCGAGGCAAAGCGCCCTCTGAACACCACGCTCACTTCATCGGCATGCAAGGCGGAAGCCTTCGGTAGCGCGCGGCATACGCTCGCGTCATCGCGTCCATGCGGCTGCCAGAAATCTCAGAATCGACGCGTGGCTACCGTCTAGGACGGCTCGCGTTCGGCGAAGCGGGGCTCGCTACGGGCGATGCGCCGATCGGCGGCGTTGCGAGCTCCCGGCCGAGCACGTTTTGCGCCGCGGCGAGTTGCGGATCGTGCGCGGGGTCGCCGCGAACGGCATCCGCCGGCTCGACAACCACGATGTCGGGCACGAGACCGATGCGATCGATGTCTCGACCGTTCGGCGTCATGTATCGCGCCGTCGTAACTTTCATCGCGGCGCCGTCGGGCAGCGGAAAGATCGATTGCACGACGCCTTTGCCGAACGTCTTCGTGCCGATGATGACCGCGCGATGCGTATCTTGCAGCGCACCAGCGACGATCTCCGAGGCCGACGCCGTATCGCCGTCGACGAGCACCGCGAGCGTACCGTCGAAGGCGACGCCGCCCGCCGCACGCTCGACGGTCGTCGCGCCGCCGCGTTCGCGGGTCGTGAAGATCGGGCCCGACGCGATGAACTCCGACGCGATCTTCTTCGCTTCGTCACCGTACCCGCCGCCGTTCCCGCGCAGGTCGAGGACGAGCGCGCGCATACCGCCCGCTTTCAATCTCACGATCGCGGCGCGCACCTGTCGCGCCGCATCGTCGCCGAATCGTGCGAGCGAGACGTAGCCGATGCCGCCCGCGAGGATACGGGAGGTCACGAGCGGCGGCACGATCTTCGCGCGCACCAGCGCGTATGTTTTTGGGGCGGACGGCGCGCGTACGACCGACAGCGTGACCGCGCTGCCGATCTTGCCCCGTAGCGCGCGCGAAACGTCCGCCGCCTCTTTGCCCACGACCGAGACACCGTCCACGGCGACGATCGTATCGCCGGGACGTAACCCGGCGTTCGCCGCCGGGCTTCCGTCGAACGTGTCGGCGATCGTCGCTCCGCTCGCGGCGATCGTGAGATTCGCGCCGATCCCGCCGAACGTCGCGCCGTCGAGATATGCATTGAATCGTTTGAACGCGACCGGACGGAACAGCAACGTATACGGATCGTGCAGCGCCGCGGTCTCGCCCGAGAGTGCAGCCTGCACGAGACCGTCCGCCGAGACGCGACGGCCGTATCGCGCGACCGCTCCGAGGACGTAGCGCGCGACGATGTCGTCGCCGTCGAAGCGATCGACGCGCGCGGGGACGAACGGCAGCGACGCGTTCGCGATCCCGTGCTCGACGAGATACGATGCGATCCCCGTGCGCGCGCCGCCGACGAGCGTTCGCGGTGAGACCGGCAGATAGTACGTCGCGAGCAGCGTCGAGTAGCCGATCTGCAACTCGATGAGATCGAGCGCCGAGAGATCGCTCGTCACGGACGTCGACTTCAAAATCGCGGAACGCACGGGCGTCGGGCTCGCCGCTCGAAGGGGCGGCGGGCTCGTTGTGACGACAGAAGCGATAATCGCGAACGAGCATGCGGCAAAAAAAACCGAGGACACGCGATAGCCTTCCGTTCGAACGGTACGTTCATCTTCCGACGACGCTCGAAACGTACGACCCGCTTTCGGACGTGGACACCCCCCGCTCACGCGCAGCCGCGCTTCGAAAGGCAGACTCGTCGCGACGGATCGCGAAGCCGCCCGCGATGGATACGGAACACGAGCAGAGCGACGCCGAGACACGTCAGTGGGGCGGCCGGTTCGCAGCCGAGCCCGACGCGCATCTGATCGCGTTCGGATCGTCGCTCGAAGACGATCTCGTGCTCGCGCCGTTCGACGTGATCTGTTCGCGCGCGCACGTCGCGTCGCTGCGCTCGGGCGGCATCATCTCACCCGAGGCCGCAACCACGCTCGACGACGCGCTCGTGCTCGTCGCAGCTGAGATCGCGAGCGGCGCGTTCGCGCCGTGGGCGCGCGCGGGCGGCTTCGAAGACATTCACGGCGCGGTCGACGCCCGCGTACGCGAGCTCGCGCCCGGTGCGGGAGATTCGCTGCACGCGGGCCGCAGCCGCAACGATCAGGTCGCGACCGATCTCGCGCTCTACGCGCGCGATCGCGCGGAGACCGGTCGCGCGACGAGTACGCGCATCGCACGGCTCGCGCTCGATCGCGCGCGCACGGCACTGGACGACGGCACCCTCGTCGCGGCGACGACGCATTGGCAGCCCGCGCAACCGATCTCGCTCGCGTTCTGGCTCGAAGCGGTCGCCGAGATGTTCGCGCGCGCGGCGCGCCGTTTCGAACGCGTGCGCGACGACGCGACACGTTTTTCGCCGCTCGGCTCGGGGGCGTGCAGCGGTTCGACGTTACCGCTCGACGCGGCGCTCGCGGCGCGCGAGATGGGGTTCGCGAATCCGCCGCGCAACGCGCTCGATGCGATCGGCGACCGCGACGTCATCCTCGATCTGCTGCACGCCGCGGGCCGAGCGCTCGTTTCGGCATCGCGGGTCTCCGAAGAGCTCGTGCTGTGGTGCGCGCCCGCCTTCGGTTACGCGACGCTCGACGACGCGGCGTCGACGGGCTCGAGCCTCATGCCGCAGAAACGCAACCCCGATCCCTTCGAACTCGTGCGCGGCAATGCGGCTCGCGTGATGGGTGCGCTCACGGGCGCCGTCGGCGCAACGACGGGGATCGCGCTCTCGTATCACAAGGATCTGCAAGAGACGAAATCGCTCGTCGTGCGCGGGACGGAGCGCGCGCTCGCGACGCTCGAGGCATTCGAACTCGCCTTCGCGTACGTGCATTTCAACGGCGCCGCGATGACCGCGCGCGCCGCCGACGGCTATACGCTCGCGACCGATCTCGCGGACGCGCTCGTCGCGCGCGGCGTCAGCGCGCGGGCCGCACACGCGGCGGTCGGCTCGGTCGTCGCGTCGGCCGCGCGCGACGGACGCGCCCTCGACGAGCGCGATCTCGCGACGCTCGGCCACGCGACCGAGACGGGCGACGCATTGCACGCGCCGCTGGACGCCGCGGCGAGCGTCGCCGCGAAGCGAACCGCCGGCTCGACGAACCCCACGGAGATCGCACGCGCGATCGCTTCGCTCGCGCGCGAACTCGGGTAACGAGCCCGGCTCCGCGTCATCGCGCCGTGACGATGACCCGAAAGCCGGCCGGCTCGACGTGTAACGCATCGGTTGGAAGCGGCCCGTAGACCGCGGCGCCGTCGGCGGCACTTCCAATGACGCCGCGATACGGCGCACCGGCTCCGAACTCCGTGAATCGCCCCGCACCCGCGTTGAGAAGATTCGTCCCCGCGACCGAGAGATCGAGATGATCTGCCAAGCGGTAGCCGACGAGCGCGTCGAGCGTCGTGAACGGGCCGATGCTCAGTTGATTGTTGTTCCCGCGGAACGACGCGGCCGAGGACGCATGCCAGCCGCCCGGCGGCGCGTAGTCGATTTCGAGAGAGCCCTGCTGCTGCGGGATGCCGAGGAACTGCCCGTGATCGACGAGATTCCCGCCCGAGGTCGGATTCGAAAACTGCGCGTTGAGGTCTTTGGGATACGAGACGTTGAGCCCGTATGCGGCCGACACGAGCACGTGCTGCGGCGCGATGCGCTGCGTGTAGCGCGCCTCGAGCCCGGTGTAGACGGCGTTGCCGACGTTGCTCTGATACGAGACGCAGCCGGCGATCGGCGCGGCGTACGAATTATTCTTACACGCGCCGTTCGCGACCGCCGCGAGCGGATAGAAGACTTCGACCGGATTGCGTAGGTTCGAACGATAGAGCGAGACGTCGAGCGTCGAGGCCTTCGAGAATTCGTGCGAGATACCGGCCTCGTATTCGGTCGCGTGCTCCGGCCGTTCGCCCGTGCTGCCCTGCCCGACGAAGACGTTGTTGCCGTCGAGCGTGAGCTGCGAATACGGATACGAATAGCGCTCCGCGAGCAGCGGCGCGCGGAACCCCGTCCCGGCCGAGACGCGCAGCGAGGTCGCGGGATCGAGCGTGTAGATCGCGCCGAGACGCCCGTCGAGATTCGCGCCGAACGTCGTGTAATTCGATTCGAAGATCCCGCCGTCGAGCCGCAGATTCGTCGTCGGCGAGAACCCGCCGCGCGCGTAGTAGACGTCGATCGTCTGACCGAGGCCGGGCGCGGCCTGCGCGGCCGTGAGCGCGGTAGCCGTCGCCGAGGGCGGCGCGATGAAGTCGAGCGATTCGTAGCGCGTGTAGCCGCCGACGGCGAACTGCGAGGTCGCGAACGTCCGCTGCCACGTCAGCCCGGCGTTGTAGCGTTCGTCGCGATGATCGAGGTCGTACGGCGAGACGCTGCCGCCCCGGACGTCGACGGAATTATCGCTGAACGAGAGATCGGCCGTCAGTTCGCCGGCCCCGAGCGGCGCGCGCCCGCGCAGCTGATAGGCGCGAATCGTCTGCGAGAACGTTTGCGCGCCCTGGCCGATGAGTTGCCCGTACTGCGGCGTTCCGATATCGCCCGCATTGCGATCGATACCGTTGATCGCGCCGCTCTGATCGCGCGCGTCGCCGAGCAAAAAGACGCGCCCCGTCACCTCGGCGTTCTGCGCGAACGTGTAGGTCAGCGTCCCGAGGCCGAGATGCGATGCGACGTTCGAGCCGAGGTGCGTCGCGCACGGCGCACACGTCGGATCGCTCGATGAGAACAGCGGCGACGTCTGGTTGACGAAGCCCGTCTCGTTCTGATCGTCGTACGCGGTCGCGTAGCCGAGGCGGCCGCTCGTCCCGGTCGCGTTGAGCCACACTTCGCTTTGGCCGAACGATCCGCCCGAGATCGATGCGCCCTCGTGGGCGACCTTCGTCGGCCGCAGCGAGACGAGATTGATCGCGCCGCCGAACGTGTTGCTACCGTTGGCATCCTCGGGCCCGAGCCCTTCGGTCACGTCGATCGCCGAGAACGCCGCGACCGGAAAACGCGAGAGATCGAGATCGCCCGTATTGCCGTCATTGAGCAGCTGCCCGTCGAGCGTGAGCAGCGATTCCGACGGGTCCGGCCCGCGCAGCGAGACGACCGAGATCGCGCTCGCCGCGCCGCCGTCGGGCCGGCTGAACGTCGCGCCGGGAAGATCTTGCAAGCCCTCGACGATCCGGTCGTAGCCGAGCGCGTCGAGTTGCGAGCGGGAAAGGACGACCGACGGGATCGTGCCCTGGATCGGCGTCAGCCGTCCGTCGACCGAGACGGCGCCGATCTGCCGGAGCTTCGGCGAGTCGAGCGGCTCGAGCGCGACCTCGACCGTCGCATCGTTCTCGCCGCTCACGGCGACCGTGACGGGTGCGTAGCCGCGCGTCGAGACGGCGACGCGATAGGCTCCGCGCTCGACGTGCAGCGAGAAGTCGCCGCGCGCGTCGGTGAGCGTTCGCGTGGTGCCGGAGCCGGCAGCGGTGCCGCGGATCTCGACGCGCGCCCCCGCGAGCGAGCCCCCGGAGACCGCATGGACGTTCCCATGCAAAACGCAGCAAACGGCGAAGAGAACAGGTTGCAAAAAAGCTCCACCCGGCTCGGAAAACGATGATGAGCGCGTGTCTTTGTCCCGGTTGTCGAAGCGACCTACGAGACGGCGGTGACCGTCGCGCTAACGGTGCGAATAGGAAATCGAACGATTAACTCGGCTCGAACAGCTCGATGCGCCTCCTCGTGAAGTCGAGAACGCGTTCCGCGCGCTCGATCGCGATCTCGGCATCTTCGCGAGCGATCACGAGCCCTGGATCCTCATCGCCGACCGTGTCGGGATAGCGAGAAGTCAAGTAATAGATATCGAGTGCGGCAGCATCGCGCTCGATGCTTGGATCGACGTGCGGATCGACGGCACGCAGCTCCCGCACGAGCCGCCCCGCCGTGTGGGTTCGCGGATGATCGTCGATTGCGAGTACCAAAGCGGCTTTGATGGCTTTCTCAGCAGCCTGCTGCGCGTGAAATGTCGACACCGACGGCTCGTCGTCGAGCATCGTGCGAGCAGTGCGGAGATCGCGCTCGGCCGTGCGGAACCACGTAAGGGCGACAGCGCGGCGATCACGCTGCATAGACTAAACGCGCCTCGCCGATGACGTCTGCCCAATAGCTGCTCAATGAGGCCCGCACACGATATTCTTCAGGCGTGAGGACATGTAAATCGAAATCGATTCCGAGGAGCGCTTCCATAACGAGATCTTCACCGCGAACGGGTCCGCGACGCGTCGTCTCTCGAACGACCAGCAGGTCTAAGTCGCTGTTCGGCCCGATCTCCTCGCGTGCGTACGAGCCGAAAACATAAACGGCGCAGACATCCGGATGGAGGCGAGCCACGGCGACGAAACGTTCGAGCGCGACCGTTAGCGAGTCGCGCCGCTCGAGTGAACGGTCCTCGTACACCGACATGTGCGATCGGTTCGCTCGACAACTGCTCCCTTCCGGTCAAGCATCACGAGCGCAGGTGCGGGCGAAGCGAATCGCATCAATACCGTCGTACGTCAGCCGCCTCGATTCGCTGCCTAGCGCACTGGTCAAGGGTTAGCAAAGGATTTGCGTCGTTACGTGCGTTTGCATTTTTATGCTTTTTGTGTATAAACATACATAACATAAGCGATCGCCCGCCCCGGGAAAGGACGAGACACCATGACGACCGTGCACGTCCAGGGGGCTGCGGGATATGCGGCGGGGGAGTTGCTCCGGTATCTCGAGCGCCATCCCCACGTCCGTATCGGCGCGCTCGAGAGCGCCTCGCACACCGGCCATCCGCTCGCGGACACGTTCCCGGCGCTTCGCGCGTCGGCGCGCGTCTTCGACGGTGCGGGTGCCGTTCGCGATGCCGCCGTCGCGGGTGACGTCGTCGTGCTCGCGGGGGAGCGCGAACTCGCACGCGAGCACGCGCCATACTATTTGGGCATCGGGGCACGCGTGATCGACCTCTCCGATGCGTTCCGGCTCGCGGCGAACGCCGAGGGCGCGATCTACGGCTGGACGGAGCGGTATGCGGACGCGTTGCGCGGCGCGCACTTCGTCGCGAACCCCGGCTGTTACCCGACGGCGAGCCTGCTCGCGCTCGCGCCGCTCGCCCCGTTCGCCGACGCGTTCGTGCAATTCGTCGTCGATGCGAAGAGCGGGATCACGGGCGCCGGCCGCAAGCCGAAGACCGAATTGCTCTACGCCGAGGCGGCCGAAGACGTGCGCGCGTACGGCCTCGCCGGCCATCGCCATCAGCCCGAGATCGAACAGGAACTCGTCGCGCTCGGCCTGCATGCGCCGCTCGCGTTCACGCCGCACGTCGTGCCGCTGCGCCGCGGGATGCTCGCCGATTGCTACGCGATCGCCACGCGCGATCTCGATCAGCCCGACGTGCTCGCGTCCTACGAGCGCGCGTACGCCGGGAACCCGTTCGTACGCGTCTTGCCGCCGGGCCGAAGCCCGAGTCTCGTCGCCGTGGCGGGGACGCCCGATGCCGAGATCAGCGTCTCGTTCTCGGGCCGCGTGGTCCGCGCGATCTGCGCGATCGACAATCTGGGGAAAGGCGCGGCAGGCCAGGCCGTGCAGAGCCTCAATCTCATGCTGGGCCTGGAAAAGGAGTGCTCTCTCGATGACCGCGTCGCCCGCAACTGAACTCCGACTGATCGAACTGCGCGGCGGGCTCGGTGCGGTTCCGGGCGTCAAGCTCGCGGGCGTGCACGCCGGGATCAAGAAGCGCAAACCCGATCTCGCGGTCGTCGCCTTCGATACGCCGCACGGCTGCGCGTCGGTCATCACGACGAACGACATCAAGGCCGCGCCGCTGCTCGTGAGCGAGGGGCACATCGGCACGAGCGGCGATACGATGCGCGCGATCGTCTGCAACGCCGGCTGCGCGAACGCGTGCACGGGCGAACGCGGCGAACGCGACGCGCGCCAGACGGCGCGCCAAGCGGCGGCGCTGCTCGGCATCGACCCGACGCAGGTGATCGTCGCATCGACGGGCGTCATCGGCGTCTATCTGCCGATGGACCGCATGGTGCGCGGCCTCGAGCGCGCGATCAAAGATCTCGACACCGGCCTCGAAGCCGCCTACGACGCGGCCGAGGCGATCATGACGACCGACAACGAGCCCAAGCTCGCGGCCTACGCGTTCTACGAGGGCGAGACGCGCTACGTGGTCGGCGGGATCGCGAAAGGCTCGGGGATGATCGCTCCCAACATGGCGACGATGCTCGCGTTCATCGCGACGAACGCACCGATGCGTCGCGAGGCGCTGCGCGACGCGCTGCGCGAGGCGTGCGAGGATAGCTTCAACATGATCTCGGTCGACGGCGACATGTCGACGAACGATTCGTGTTACGCCTTCGCGCCGATCGCGGCGAGCGACGCACCGCTCGGCTTCCTCGAGGCGATGCGCGCCGTCGCCCACGATCTCGCCTACGCGATGGTGCGCGACGGCGAAGGCGCGACCAAGGCGCTCACCGTCGACGTGACGGGCGCGACCGACGTGCAGCAAGCGCGCACCGTCGCGCGCGCGATCGTCAATTCGAATCTCGTGAAGACCGCGCTCTACGGAGAAGATCCGAATTGGGGCCGCATCGTCGCGGCGGCGGGCAGCGTTCGGGCGGGGCTCGATCCACTGACGTGGTCCGTCTATCTCGGCGACCATCTGTGGGTCGATCGCGGCGCGATCGAGATCCTCTCCGAAGCGGAAGCCCATCGCGAACTCGAAAGCACCGCCGTCAAAGTACGCCTCGATCTCGGCATGGGCGACGCGCGCGCGACGGCCTGGGGCTGCGATCTCTCACGCGATTACGTGCGCATCAACGCGCACTATCGCACGTGAGCGTCTTCCGCACGGTCGCCGCGATCGTCGCACCCGCGAGCGCGCACGGCGCGCCGAGCGCGGCGGTCGAAGCACCGGCCGAGCATCCGCACCTGCTGCGCAATTACAATCGCGCGCCCGTCACGATCGTGCGCGGCGAAGGCTGCGAGCTGGTCGATTCCGCGGGCGAACGGTATCTCGATCTCGTCGCGGGGATCGCCGTCTGCGCGCTCGGGCACGCGCATCCGCGCATCACCGCAGCCATCGCGACGCAGGCCGCGACGCTCGTGCAAGCGAGCAATCTCTACGGCCACGAGCCCGCCGGAACGCTCGCGAACGAACTCGCCGAACGCTCGGGCCTCGGCCGCGTCTTCTTCTGCAACTCGGGGACCGAGGCAAACGAAGCGGCGATCAAGCTCGCGCGCAAACTCGCCTATCGGCGCGGCGAGACGCAGCGGCGAACGATCCTCTCGTGCCGCGGCTCGTTCCACGGACGAACGATGGGCGCGCTCGCCGCTACGGCCAATCCCGCGTATCACGAGGGTTTCGAACCGTTGCCCGGCGGCTTCGCGTACACCGCATTCAACGATATCGCGGCGCTCGATGCGGCGCTCGACGAGACGGTCGCGGCGTTCATCGTCGAGCCCGTGCAGGGCGAGAGCGGCGTGAAGCCCGCAGACCCGGCATTTCTGGAAGCGGCGCGACGGCTGTGCGACGAACGCGGCGCGCTGCTCGTGTTCGACGAGATTCAGTGCGGGATGGGCCGCCTCGGCACGCTCTTTGCGTTTGCGTCGTACGGCGTTCGGCCCGACGTCGTCACGCTCGCGAAGTCACTCGCGAACGGCTTGCCGATCGGCGCGGTCATCATCGACGAGGCGGCCGCAGCCGGCCTCCAGCCGGGCGATCACGGCACGACGTTCGGCGGTTCGCCCGTCCCGTGCGCCGCGGCGCTCGAACATCTACGCGTGCGCGACGAACTCGATCTCGACGCGCACGTCCGCGCGGTCGGGGCTCGCTTCGAAGCCGGATTACGCGAGATCTCGGAGCGCTATCCGGACGTCTTCGGCGCCGTGCGCGGCCGCGGACTGATGCTCGGGTTACCGGTTCGAGAACCGTACACCACCAAAGCATTCGTGGACGACGCGCGCGTGACCGAGCGGCTCCTCATCAACGGCGCCGGCGACAACACGCTCCGTTTCGTTCCGCCGCTCGTCATCGACGCTGAACAGATCGACGATGCACTCGTACGCGTCGGTCGCGTCGTAGCGAAGCTCGTCGCCACGTAAGAACGACGCTTTCCACGCATCGATCCCCTTCGCGCACCGGAAAATCGTCTCGCGGGGTTCGACGCCCGGTATGGTCACCTCTTCGAAGCCGCGAAGCCCCACCGAATGTCCGTTTCCGCAGACGTCGCCTTCGAACGCGCGGCAAATGCCGCCGCGGCGGCGTTCGCGACGGCGCCGGCGTTCGTGTCCTATCGCGTGGACGTGCGAACCGCACCGACCAGCGGCGCGCCGTCGGCCGATACCCGCGAGATCGTGTTGCGCACGAGCGACGATCGCGCGCTCGTCCGTTCCGTTGACGGCGCGGCCTTTCGGCCAGGCGCACCGCTCCCGCTCGCGCCGGTCGTCGATGCGCTCGCGGATTGGGCGTTCGCACTCGACGTCTCGAGCGGGCACGTCGCGCTCAACGTTGCCTACGAACGGCCGCATCGCTATGCGGAGCCGAGCCCCGCGCCGGGCGACGCCGTCGTGGTGGCGAGCGTGAACGGCTACACGGTGACCTATGCGGCTTCGAACGCGGACGCGACG
>CAZZYZ010000065.1:0-14829 GCA_964658425.1 Vulcanimicrobiota bacterium
GCCGCTTCAGGATCTTGCGGGTGAGTATGGTACCACCCGACGTACGTTAGTCCGGGCTCCGAGGGCGGATCTGATATTTGAACTGTTCCACCACTCGACAACGTCACCGGCTGACCGTTGTTCCCAGGTAGATAGTCGTAGACCCCATTCGCGTCTTCGTAAATGTATCCGTAGGCTTCGGAACCGGTTCCCGAAGAGGCGGCGTTAAACGGGGTCGGCGTGGTTCTAAGTGCGGCCGTGATCGCCGTGCTTGCCGTCTGATCTCGGTTGGTGCACCCGGGCTCAAAGTCAGGCCCCGAGCACCTACCGAACTTGCCTGAAGTCAGAGCCTTGACGACTTCGTCGCTCACCGTAAACGTATAGATTTAATGCACCTAATGCGAGTGGAACCAGCGCAAATAAACGGCTACGTTGCAGAAGCCATTTAACGAACGAAAGCGGCTAAGCGACTTATCGCGAAACCGCGCCGTCGGCGATGAACCCGGCCCATTTGTCAGCCGAGCGCCAACGATTCGACCCGCAGCGACGCGCCAGTCGCGGCGTGAACCGCATCTTCTTCCACGCCGGACGCGCACTCGCGAAGCACGAGGCCGTCCGGTTCGACATCGATGACCGCGAGGTCGGTGATGATGCGATGCACGACGTGCGCGCCCGTCAGCGGGAGCGTGCAGCGCTCGAGGATCTTCGGCGAGCCGTCGCGCGCGACGTGCTCCATCATCACGATTACGCGCTTCGCGCCGTGCACGAGATCCATCGCGCCGCCCATCCCCTTGACGAGCTTCCCCGGGATCATCCAATTCGCGAGATCGCCCGCCGCCGAGACCTGCATCGCGCCGAGCACGGCGACGTCGATGTGGCCGCCGCGAATCATCCCGAACGAGAGCGCCGAATCGAAGAACGATGCGCCCGGCAGCACCGTCACCGTCTCTTTGCCCGCGTTGATGAGATCGGGATCCTCGTCGCCCGCGAACGGGTACGGGCCCATCCCCATGATCCCGTTCTCGCTCTGCAGCACGACGTCGATCGCGGGGTCGACGAAGTTCGGCACGAGCCGTCGGCAGCCCGATCCCGAGATTGACGTAATCGCCATCGCGCAGTTCGCGCGAGACGGGCGTGCGAAGGCTTCCCGATCGAAGGCCGCTAGCGGCTCCCCCCGAATTCGCGCCTCGTGACGCGTTCGATGCGCTTCTCGCCCACGCCGACCTCGACGATCCGCCGCACGAAGATCCCGGGCGTATGCACGTTCTGCGGATCGATCTCGGCCGGCTCCACGAGGCGCTCGACCTCGGCGATCGTGATGCGCCCCGCCATCGCGCAGAGCGGTTTGAAGTTGCGCGTCGTGGCATCGAAGCTGAAGTTAGGAGTCTCTGCATTGAGTGGTAATGGAACCGCGCGGCGGCCTCGCTTTCGACCGTATCCGCGCATCACGAACGTTCTGAGCGCCGCATGCGTATTTGCGCTCGCGTCTCCGGCGTTCGCGGACGCTCCCAACTACCAATTGGGCGTGACCCAGGCCGTCTTTCTTACGGTGCGCGACCCGTTTAATACGCCGTTCGCCGCAGACTTCGCACTGACGAGTCCCAAAGGCCTAACGCGACACGCGCGGATCGCTTCCAATAAGGCGGGAGAGGCGACCGCCCAATTTGGAGGACCGGCGACGAACGGTGCCTTCGGCATACCTGAAGTAAATTATAACATCACCGTCACGGGTACGTGGCATTGGACGTGCACCGTGAAAGGGCGATCGATCGCACGCGGGTCGTTTGCCGTCCAGTTCGACGGAAAAACCGGACACGAAATGATTGCGACCAGCAAGGCGGTATTTTGATAATGGAACAGTCTGGGGAAGCGTCGAGTCACGACGTCCGAGGCACGCCTTACGATGCCGACATCAAAGCTGCTGCGCGGCGACACGGCGTTCGACCGGCTCTACTCGCCGGACTCATCAAACAAGAATCGCACTTCGATCCGACCTTGACGTCGCGGGCCGGTGCTCAGGGGCTCACGCAACTCATGCCCGCCACCGCAACCTCGCTCGGCGTCACCGAGCCGCTCGACCCGGGACAGAGCATCGAGGGCGGCGCGAAGTATCTTTCACAGCTGCTCAAGAGATACGACGGCAACGAGACCTTAGCGCTAGCGGCATACAACGCCGGGCCCGGCAAGGTCGATACGTACGGCGGAGTTCCGCCGTTCAAGGAGACGCACGCGCCCGTCAAAATCGTCGAATCGAATGTGGCCGCGTTCGCCGGGGGCGAGAAGCGCCGCCCGACCGGATCGACTCGAGAGTCGGAACCCCTGACGCTCGGATCCCGTACGTCGGAAGTTACGGCGATTCAACGCGAACTCGGCGTTCGCGCCGATGGAACGTTTGGACCGAAGACGGAGCAAGCCGTTCGCACGTTCCAAGAAAAACACGATCTCACCGTCGATGGTATCGTCGGTCCGCATACGCGTGTCGCGCTCGCTGCGGCTATGCGCGAGCGACCGGACGTGGCGACGCGTTCGGAACCGACGAAGCACGCGTTCGAGCAGAGTTGGGAAGCGAGCCGCACGACCAATCCGCGCACGGGTGCCGTTTCGCATCCGCAACTCTCGGCGACGCTCGATCAGAAGAACGGGACGCTCGCCCTGCATTTCCGCGATTCAATAGGCGTCCTTCGTACGGGGGCGATGAGCGTCGGTGAGACGTCGGTCGGCCGATACGATGCGGCCCATATTTTACCCGGACAATATCAACTCGGGAATTTTGCTTGGAATCGGAAGGGAGCCGAGACACAAGGAAACGGCCTCACGAAATCCGACGACGCGTACGGAACCGCCGATATCCCCATCGTCATGCGCGACGGACACGATTCGCTGCCGGTCATTCTCAAAGACGGAAAACACGCATCGGATGGTTCCGCGAATTCGGTCGATCCGCGCGCCGACGGTACGAACGAGCGCCTGCACGGCGGCGGTTCGAGTCTCGCGCGTCACGGCGGACCGGAAGCGCCATTCGCACCGCATCAGCCGCTCACGGCCACCTACGGTTGCGTCCGCGGCGAGAACGAAGACGTATCCGTCGTCGCGAGCATGCTCGAGAAACCGGGAAAGCCGATCGCGCTCACGATAACGCGGGACGCACAGACGCAGAACCGAGACATGCAACGATCGACCGATGGCGGCAAGACATGGCAGAATGCGGGTAACCAGCCCGCGGTCTCCGGCCGGCTGCACGACGCGCCCGATTCCAACCTCGTCTCGCTCGTCATGCGCAACGGGAATCCGCCCGCCACGATTTCGTTCAAGCCCGAACAGCTCGGCTTCACGAAGCGCCAAATCGAAGAGATCGCTGCACGCGACCCCGGGAACCGAATCTCGATCGGTATGGACCGGTACCATCAGCCGGTCGTTAACGCTCAATCTGATCTGGCTCGCGGAAACGAGCGTGCGAGGCATTCGATCGGAGCGGAGCGTTGATCGGCACGCTCCTCGCCATACTCGCCGTTTCGAAGGCGCCTGCGACGCGCCTCGGTCCGATCTACAGCGGAGAGCCAGTCGCCGACGTACGACACGTTCTCGGAACGGGAACACCCGTCACGACGTGCGCGCCGGATCCGAAGCTCAAAAGCAGCGATTGTCCTCTGGCATTGGCGTACCGCGACGGAAAAAACACGTTGACGATCGGCTTCGACGGGAGCGATGCCGTCGTGACGATGCGGGTCGACCTCGCCGATCGCAAACGGCACGCCGTAGCCGCACGCGTTGCGAGCGGAGCGTTCGAACGATGGCGGTGGGCCGGCCATCCGATCGACAGACTACCGACGGCTCCCGTCGCGGGGTGGAAAGGCGCCAGTTCGGCGCCGCACGCCGACTGTTACGTGACGTACGAGGGTCCGGCACGACCGACGGGGCCCAAGCTCATAGCAACGTTCGCTTGCGCGGACGGATCCGATCGTATCGCAACGTTCATGACCGGCTTCGTCGATCCCTGATGGACCACGTACGAGCCATCGTATTGACGCTGCGGCGACGTCCGCTGAAGCGGTACGGGAGAAACCCGATCGCATCGCTCGTCGAACGAAGCGATCATCCGAAGCCGCGAAGTCGAAAGCGCCGTCGATGCGGTCGAGTATCGAGATGAAAATGCTATTCGCGGCCACCGCTCTTGCGGTGCTCACTATAACGAATTACGACAATTCGGCGGCCGCGACGGTCGTTGCTTCAAAGAAGCCGACGACTGTTAGCTCCTTACCGGTACGGCAATGCGTCCGCGATCCACATGCCCTCGGAGCACTGTTCGGCAGTTTACCGCGGGGGGACGGTGCAATGAAGATACCGTCCTTCGTGCAGATCGTGGACGAGTCGCCCGCGATCGACATGTACGCGAAAAATCTTGGGATCGTCCTATCGGGTCGACAAATCGAACCTTCCGAAAGCGATTTCAACGATCCGAATTATCTATCGACATTTGCGGCGAATGAGCGAATCGCAATTCAATCGCTAGGCGCCGCAAACATCGCCAACGTTCGACCCGACGGCAGGTTCGTCTGTCACGGTTTCTCACCGGGCAATTACGTCCTCATTGCGACGACGCGCTCGCTCGGCTCGAGTTCGCTCGCTCCGTCGCTCGCAGGCCGCGTACCTATCACGACCTACTTCTTCGGACACGCAACGGTCCCGGGTAGCCGCCGCCCGATCGCAATCGGCGTCGACTTCAGCGAACTAGGACGATCGCCTCAATGAGCTCTAAGCGGCCCGCCGGCGTCGGACTTCGCTTTTAAATATTATTCCATTACCAAGTAAAGTCGGACCGCTTGTCAACGTACGTGGCGATTGGTGCAAGATAATTCGACTCGAGCGTCGTCATGGTGTTTGCCTTTAAGCCAGAAACCAAAACGGTACACATCCATCCTTCGCCGCTAAGTGCTTCATAATTACCGCCCGAAGAGCCGACATTCGTCTGCAGTCCATTCGGCGTGATTTGTTCGTACAATCGCGTAGAACTACCAACATCAACGACCGGTCCCCTTAGGGTCAAGCCGACATATAAAATGTATGGTCGAGCCGAAAGATGAGTAAAAACGAAATGGCCGTTCCTGTCGGCCTCAGCGACATGAACGACAGAATCGCGCGACCAAAAAGGCGGATATAAATACGACGGCAGATTCAACGCCTTGTAATCCCAGATATCGTGTTTATTGACGCCCGCCGCCTCGAGCGACGTGTGGTCTATATGCCGGGCATATGCGTTCAACGCCCACCGAACGTACGGCGTATCCGGGAAGAGAAACTGATTGCCTTCAGCGTATGCAAATCTCCAAGCTTGCGGGATATCGTTTATAACCTCCGCGGTCTCCGTTCCGACCACGCTCGCATTGTCATCGATTCTATACATTGCATAGTCGGCCGAGTCCGTCGACGGTCGCGCACCCATATCTCTTGCAAGACCGTAGCCCGGAATAGTTAGCCATTCGCCAGGAGGCTTATGGCCGATATCACTAAGTCGACGCGAGTCAGCTGGCTCAGCGGTGAAAAATCCCGCTGATATGAACGCAACGAGCGAAAAGAGCAAAAGGCGCATCAGAGACGGTCCGGATTGGAAAGGCGTACTTGGACCGCAGACGGTGCGCCGATCTCGTGGGGAGCGGCTTGCGCGAGCCCACTTAATGCGTAGGCTGCGCTGAGTTCCTCTTGCGTCTCATCGCGGCGCTTCTCATCGTTCGCGACGACGACGTCGCCCGCCGTCGCGACGACGATCTTCAAAAGGTACGCCGCTCCACTGTCGCACCGTCCGAGACGAATGTAATGCCGGCTCAGTCCGAGCTTCGCGACGTCGCTCGGAGGGCAGGCGACGACGATCGAACCGCTTTTCACGATCGCACGCGGATCGACAGTGTAAAAATCCATCGGCATGCTATCGGTCGAATTAAACGTGACGTGGTACGTCGCGAGCGCCGCGCCGATCGCGAGAACGATGCCGATTGCAATCAACCAGCGGAAGATCATCGCACGCAGCCACTCACCGCGCGGCGCCTTACCCATCGTTGCGTCCATAGCTATCTTATCGGCTCTGCGGGGCAGATCATAGCTCATCGCGCGACGAGAGCACCCGCTCGTACTGCTGCAAATTGTCGTACGTGATTCGATCGGGGTGCAGAGCGATCGACACGACGTCCCGAAGTTCGTACGCGTCGGCGAGCACGCTCATCAGCATCTCGACGCAGCCGAACGGATCGACAAGGTCGGCGAGGTACAACGCCGTCCGGAGGGAGCGGCCGCGATCGATCGTGACGGAATGCTCGTCGATCTCAACGATCGGGCCAACGATCGTAATCGGCTTCTCGAAGTAGCCGTCCTCGTTGCCCTGGCGGAACCGAAGTAAAGGCAACTGCAGCGCATCGCTCGCGCTCACCGGCCCATTTTCGGCTGCGACCGTACCTCGCGCTGCGCCACGCGCCCATGCTCGGATGCGATCGCCTCCAGCGTCGCGAGCGCACTCTTGCGCTCGAGCCCGGGCGGCCTCTCCGCCAACTGCATTAATTGCGGCGACGTTGCGGTCGAAACATCGAAGCGATATCGCGTGCCGTGTCGATCTTCGAGATCGAGCGGCTGCGACTTGAACGCCTCGCGTTTGTGACCGGCGAGACCGACGCTCTCACTCGTCTGGAGGACGAGAACGCGCGATCCGGCCGTCTCTCGTTCTGCGATAATGCCCGCGTCTCTCAACTTACCGCCTTTGACCCAGTGATTGAGAATGTCCGAACTCGTAAGAACGTGATACGTCGTCCGAAGATGGTCTTGCGCCGTGAGGCCCTGGCTTAGGTACGTCGCCGGGCCGACGGGACTTCCGTTGAAGCTCACGGCGATGTAAGACCGCGATTCGACTCCCGGCGTCTTCGGCGTCGAAGCCGCTTCCGCCGCAACCTTCGCCAGGCCGCCCCCGAGCGAATGGCCGGCGAACGCCACGTCGAGATTCTGATCGCGGACTTGCCGCCCGAGCTCGGCTGCGGCCGCATATTTCGAAGCGCCGCCGAACGGCTGCTTCACGTCGTTCCACAGGTCCGACATACTCGTGACCTTCGTGCCGCGGAAGGCGAGAAATTGCGTTCCATCCGGCGATTCGAAGTGATGGGCGTTCGCGTTCTTGAGTTCTTGGGCGCCGAACGTGTCCGCGCGTTCTCTCCAACCGGCCGGAAGCTGGCCGTACGCCGCATCCGCGGCGTGAAAGGCGTCCTCCGCATACACGATCTGACGCTGACTCGGAGAAGTGTTCATCCTCGACTCCAGTGCGGCGAGCTAGGCCGCCGCGCTTCGCGCTAGCCGGAACCGTTCCATGCCCGGTACGTCGAGTATCATCCGAGCGCCAACAACTCGACCCGCAGCGGCGCGCCGGTCGCGGCGCGCACGGCATCTTCTTCCACGCCGGACGCACACTCGCGCAGCACGAGGCCGTCCGGTTCGACGTCGATGACCGCGAGGTCGGTGATGATGCGATGCACGACGTGCGCGCCCGTCAGCGGGAGCGTGCAGCGCTCGAGGATCTTCGGCGAGCCGTCGCGCGCGACGTGCTCCATCATCACGATTACGCGCTTCGCGCCGTGCACGAGATCCATCGCGCCGCCCATCCCCTTGACGAGCTTCCCCGGGATCATCCAATTCGCGAGATCGCCCGCCGCCGAGACCTGCATCGCGCCGAGCACGGCGACGTCGATGTGGCCGCCGCGAATCATCCCGAACGAGAGCGCCGAATCGAAGAACGATGCGCCCGGCAGCACCGTCACCGTCTCTTTGCCCGCGTTGATGAGATCGGGATCCTCGTCGCCCGCGAACGGGTACGGGCCCATCCCCATGATCCCGTTCTCGCTCTGCAGCACGACGTCGATCGCGGGGTCGACGAAGTTCGGCACGAGCGTCGGTAACCCGATCCCGAGATTGACGTAATCGCCATCGCGCAGTTCGCGCGCGACGCGGCGAGCGAGCGCTTCTCGATCGAAGGCCATCTACCGGCTCCCTCCGCGCTGACGCGTCGTAACGCGTTCGATGCGCTTCTCGCCCGGGCCGACTTCGACGATTCGCCGCACGAAGATCCCGGGCGTATGCACGTTCTGCGGATCGATCTCCCCCGGCTCGACGAGGCGCTCGACCTCCGCGATCGTGATGCGCCCCGCCATCGCGCAGAGCGGGTTGAAATTGCGCGTCGCGGCATCGAAGACGAGGTTGCCGTCGCGATCGCCGACGCTCGCGCGCACGAGCGCGAAATCGCAGACGATCCCGTGCTCGAGGACGTAGTCGCGGCCATCGAAGCCACGCGTCTCCTTCGGCGGCGAGGCGAGTGCGATCGAGCCGTCGGGAGCGTAGCGGAGCGGTAGGCCGCCGTCGGCGATCTGCGTCCCCACCCCGGCCGGCGTGTAGAATGCTGGGATCCCGCAGCCCCCGGCGCGCAGACGCTCGGCGAGCGTCCCCTGCGGCACGAGTTCGACCTCGAGCTCGCCCGTGAGGAACTGGCGCTCGAACTCCTTGTTCTCGCCCACGTACGACCCCGTCGTGCGGCGAATCCGCTTCGCATCGAGCAGCGCGCCGAGGCCCCAGCCGTCGACGCCGCAATTGTTCGACACGGTCACGAGGTCCGTCGCGCCCTGCGCGAGCAGGGCGGAGATCAGGCGTTCGGGGATGCCGCAGAGGCCGAACCCGCCGACTGCGAGCGACGCGCCCGAGGGAATGTCGGCGACCGCGGCCTCGGGTGTGGCGACGACTTTGTTCACGCGAAACTACATCGTCGCGGCGCCTTCGCGATTCCTCGCGGCGAAGCGAACGTTTCGGGTCAGCGTTGCGTTGAACACTTCGTCAGGCCGCTCGTCCTCACGAACGGCACTAGATTTCCGTTGGGGAAGGGAGGTGTCAATTTGAAGAAGACGTTCGTTACGATCATGGCCGTCGCGCTTCTCGCGGCTCCGGCCATGGCGAAGAGCTCGGCTCATCATCACGTGGCCGCGAAGGCGCATCACGCGCATTCGATGCACAAGACCGCCGCGAAGAAGGCGATGCACAAGCCGGCGATGATGAAGAAGCACGCGATGAAAAAGAAGCACGCGTAAGCGCGGAACCGTTTTTCAGCGGGCGCGTCCTTCGGGGCGCGCCTCTTTTTTTAGCCGCCGACCGAGATCGCGCCGTGGCCGAAGAGGCCCGGCACGTACCGGCCCACCACGTACGAGATCGCGAAAACGATCGCTCCGAAGGCGACGATCTCGGCGCCCTTGCGAAGCTTCGACCGGCCGCTCAGCGTCGCGGAATACGCGCCGATCGCGAAAAGCGCGATCACCGCGAGACCGAGTCCCGCAAAACGCGAGAGCGAGATCGGGATCCCGAGCGCGTACGGCAGCACCGGCAAGAGGGCGCCCGCCGCGAACGAGGCCATCATCGCGAAGCTGTCGCGCAAGCCGCCACCCTCCGCCTCGCGGACGTCGATCCCGAACTCGTCGCGCACCATCTCGTGCAGCCAGATGTCGGGGTTCTTCTCGAGCCGCTCGACGATCATCAGCGCCTCGGCATCCGAGAAGCCCTTGAGCCGATAGTAGGCGACCTGCTCCGCGAACTCTTCGTCGGGCGTGTCGAGCATCTCGCGGCGTTCGAAATCGATCGCGTTCTGCACGACCTCGCGCTCGGACTTGCCGCCGAGGTACTCGCCGACGCCCATGGAGAGCGCTCCGACGAGCAGCGCGAGGAAACCGGTGATGACGATCGTCGCACGATCGCCCGACGCGCCGACGCCCGTGACGATACCGAGCGTCGTAAGGATGCCGTCCTGTGCGCCGAAGACGATCTGGCGGATCCCGCGTTGCTGCTCGAGCCGCTGCCGCTCGGGAGTATCGGGGATACGCGCGGCGTGGCGGCCGCGATTGATGACCGAGACGACCCGGTTATCGACGTCGATACCGAGGGAGTTCTGCTGTTCGATCATGGCTCCGAACGCGTTCCTGGCCGTCCGTGGGGCAGGCCTTCCGAAGATAACAATTAGGCCGGCCGAACGAGCGCGGTCAGAACGGACGCGAGCGTTTGCTAGGCGAACCTCGCGATCATGAACGATGGCGATGGATCGGGACCGCGCGTAAATCCGATCGTCGCGATGGCGGAACGCATCCGCTCGCGGCGCGATCTCGAAGCGGCGCTCGATTCGGGCACGCCGCCCGTCTCCGAAGCCGCCGAAGGCGATGCCCGTGCAGCGTTCGACGCTTTCGGTGCGGCACTCGCCGTAGGGGCGAAGCGGTTGAATGGAATCCTCGGGGCGGGCCGCATGACCTACGTGCGCCTGGAACGGCCGCCCCGCGTCCGACTGCGCTTCAACGGGCTGCGGCTCGCATTCGATCTCGACGAGACGCGGCAGTTGGTCGCGGTCGCCGGCTGCGAGCTCGACGGCACGTATCAGTTCGATGCGTCCAACGCGGCGCAGGGGCTCGTCAATCTCTCGCAGCTCTCGACCGATCCCGGCTACGGACGGCCGCTCGCGGCAGCCGCGTTTCTAAAAGCGATCGCGCGCGATGCGGAACTCGCGCGCCCCGCGCATCTGGACGATCTCGGGCCGCTGCGCCTCTAACGCGGTTTCGGCGTTCGGCCCGCCGTCTTCGCCGTACCGGCACGTGCTCGGTTTGTCGTCTTCTTCGATGCGGCCGCTTTCGCGCTAATCTTAAACTTCGCTTTCGCGGCGAGCGCGCGACCGACGATCGGCGCGCTCGGGCAGACGTCCCGCACGACGCAGCGGCCGCAGAGCGGGATCGGTGCTTTGCACACTTCGCGGCCGTGAAAGATCAGCCAGTGATGGGCATGCCGCAGCTTCTCCTCCGGGACGAGCTTCACGACGTCGTCCTCCACGTGACGCGGAGTCGTGCCGAGCGTAAGCCCGAGACGGTGCGCGACGCGAAAGACGTGCGTATCGACGGCGAAGGCGGCCGTGGCGAATGCGACCGAGAGGACGACGCTCGCCGTTTTGCGGCCCACGCCCGGCAGCGCTTCGAGCGCCTCTCGCTCGCGCGGCACCTCGCCGCCGTGGTCGTCCGCGATCGCGCGCGACGCGGCGATGATGTTCTTCGCCTTCATCCGGAAGAAACCGCAGGACTTGACGAGCCGCTCGACGTCGTCGAGGTTCGCCGCGCCGAGGCTCGCTGGCGTCGGGTACGCGGCGAACAACGCCGGCGTCGTGAGGTTGACACGCGCGTCCGTGCACTGCGCGCTCAGGATGACGGCGATGAGCAGCGTGAAGGGCGAGACGAAATCGAGCGCGGTTTTCGGATCGGGATAGGCGGCTTCGAGCAGCGCGAGTTCCTCGCGGCCGAGGGCGGCCGCGACCTTCTTCTTGGGGAACGGAATCTTGGGCGCGGAGGGACCGGCCGGAGGGCGAACGTCTGAGGACATCATGGCACCCTTCAAGCCGAACGATCCGCGCGTCCCGCCGGGACAGACCCTGACGACGCGTTTCCCGGTCCTCCATGTCGGCGACGTGCCGCACATCGACATGGCAGCATGGCGGCTGCGGTTTTACGGCCTCGTCGACGAGCCGTACGAACTAACGTTGGATGACGTGCTCGCGGAGCCGAGCGTCACGTGGTACGGCGACATCCACTGCGTGACGCGCTGGAGCAAGAACGATACCGCGTGGCGCGGCGTGCCGTTCAAGCGACTCGTGGAACGGGCGCGTCCGCGCGGCGATGCGCGCTTCGTCGTGCAGCACGCGCCGAACGCCTACACGACGAACATGCCCCTGAACGCGCTCCTGGACGACGACGTCCTCGTCGCCTACGAGTTCGACGGCCGGCCGCTCGAGCCGGTACACGGCGGGCCCGTCCGCATGCTCGTTCCGAAACGCTATTTTTGGAAGTCCGCGAAGTGGATCGACGGATTCGAATTTCTCGCCGAAGATCGCCTCGGCTTTTGGGAGAAGCGCGGCTATCACAACGACGGCGACCCGTGGCGCGAAGAGCGCTATTCCGATCTCCCGAGCTGGTCCGATTAGCGGCCGGTCGCGAGACCGTGAAAGCCGCCCGCGAGCGCGAACGGAATCGCGGCGACCCCCTCGACAATGGCGAGCACGATCGCGACCGCGACCGAGGTGAGGAGTAGCACGAGGAACGCATCCGTCGCACGATCTTCTCGCACGCCGAGCACCGGCGTCACGCCGAGCCGAAGCAGATAGAGTCCGTACAGTCGTGCGAGGAGCGCGAGGACGCCTACCAGCGGCACGAGCTGGAGGATCCCGGCGAGCCATCCGGGCGTTGAAGAATACGCGACGATTTTGAGCGCTTGCACGCGATCCGTCGTGCCGCCGAATCTCGGCATGAGCCCCGCGGTGATGAGGCTCTCCACCCAAACGAAGACGAGGGAGCTCACGAACGACGCGATCGCCACGACCGCTCCGAGCACGGGCCGATGGGAGAACGCGGCAGACGAAATAAACGCGCACACGGGCCCGATCGCCGCGAGCGGAACGACGTAGCCGCTAAAAATGCGCTGCCCCGAATCCGGTTCGACCGCGATTCGTGGCCACGCGCGGCGGGGCGCTGAGACGATCGCACGAGCGCGAGCGATGAAATCCAACGAACGACTCCCTCGCGAACAAATCGCGACGACTCGACGAGCGCCTAGTGGTACGGCCCGCATAACGCCTTCGACGAGAGCCGCTTCGAGTACCGCTCCCGTTCGGTCTCACCGCGTCACGATTCGCATCGGCCGCCGCTACGTGGCGAGGCCGATCTCGTTGCCGACTCGCTCGACGAAACCGTCGAGCGTAAGGCCGGCGACGATCGTTTCGAACTCGTCGCCGTCGCGACTCGTCCCGAGCGATGCGAGATCGGCCCTCAGATCCAGGAGCGAGATCGTCGCGCCGTCCGGCAGCGCGCGTAAACGATCGACGATCCGACCGCGCACGTCGCGCGTCGTTTCTTCGAAGCGCAGCCGTTCTTGCGGCGAGCGCGCCCGTGCGTGCACGGCGGCCAGCTTCGCGAGCGCGGCCGGGTCGATCGGCGCGGCGGCGCACGCGTTTTGCGCGGGGCAGAGGAGGCATTTCGGCGCCCTCGCGGTGCAGAGCGTCGCGCCGAGATCCATGAGCGCCGAATTGAACGCGTAGCCTTCACCCGGCGGGACGAGATCGAGCGCGAGCTCGGCGAGCCGCGCGTCGGTGGCGAGCGGCGGCCACTCGATCCCGAGCTGCGTGCGATGAACGATGCGGCGCACGTTCGTATCGAACGCGATCACGTCGGCATCGAACGCGAACGCCGCGATCGCGCGCGCCGTATACGGCCCGATCCCCGGCAGTGCGAGCAGCGCGGCTTCGTCACGCGGCAGCGCACCCGCGAAGCGCGTAACGACGGCGTTCGCGAGCGCGTGCAAACGGATCGCGCGCGAATTATAGCCGAGCCCTCGCCACGCACGGACGACGTCCGCGCGCGATGCGGCGGCGAGCGCTTCGAACGACGGCCAGCGCGCGACGAACGCCTCGAAGATCGGCGCGACGCGCGCGACCTGCGTCTGCTGCAGCATGAATTCGCTGACGACGATCCGATACGGCGCACGGTCGCGCCGCCACGGCAATCGCTCGCGCCCGCTCGCATGAAACCACGCGAGCAGAGCACGAGCGAACGCAGGATCGGGCACTCGTTCCGATTCACGCCCGGCACGAGGCCACCCTCGGACGCTGGTGATTCGCGTTCGGTGGCGAAGCAGAACCGGTGCGCCGTTCGGCGTGCTCGTGAACCTGGAAAGGGCAGTCCCGTGGCAGCAACCCAAGTCGACGTCATCGTTATCGGAGCCGGACCCGGCGGCTATCACGCTGCGATTCGTCTCGGCCAGCTCGGCAAGAAGGTCGTCTGCTTCGATCGCGACGAGGTCGGGGGCGTCTGCCTGAACTGGGGCTGCATCCCGACGAAGGCCCTGCTCCACGTCGGCGAGATCGCGCGTCATATCCGGGAGGCGGGCGAGATCGGTCTGACCGTCGCCGCCCCCGTCGTCGATCGCGCGGGCGTCGCCGCCTTCGCCGACAACGTCGTGAAAGCGAACGTCGGCGGCGTGAACACGCTCTTCAAGGCGAACGGCGTGACGTTCGCCTACGGCGACGCGTCGTTCGTCTCGCCGAAGGAAGTCGCGCTCAAAAAACGTGACGGCTCGACCGAGACCTACGCCGCGAAGGACGCCGTCGTCATCGCGACCGGCAGTGCGCCGATCGACGTCAAGGCGTGGCCGCGCGACGGCGAGACGATCCTGAACTCCGACGACGCCGTGCGGCTCGCGAAGATCCCGAAGACGATGCTCGTCATCGGCGGCGGCGTGATCGGGCTCGAATTCGCGACCGTCTACACGCGCCTCGGCGCGAAGGTCCTCGTACTCGAGATGCAGCCGCAGGTCCTTACCGGGACCGATCTCGAGATCTCGAAGACGATGGCGCGCATCCTCAAGAAGCAAGGCATCGAGATCGCGCTCGGGACGAAATTGCTCTCGCTCGCGAAGCACGGCGCGGGCGTTTCGGCGACGTTTTCCGGCGACTTCACGAAGGGCGCCGAAGAGACGCGCGAGTTCGAGACGGCGCTCGTCGCGGTCGGCCGCCGTCCGGTAACCGATACGCTGAACCTCGCGGCCGCCGGCCTCACGACCGACGCGGGCGGCTTCATCGCGGTCGACGCGCGGCGCCGGACCGCGGTCGACGGGATCTACGCGATCGGCGACGTCACCTCGGCGCCGCTGCTCGCGCACAAGGCGATGAAAGAGGGCACGGTCGCGGCCGAAGCGATCGCCGGCGATCCCTCGGCCGCATACGATCCGATCGCCGTCCCGAATTGCGTCTACACCGATCCCGAGGTCGCG
>CAZZYZ010000066.1:0-14713 GCA_964658425.1 Vulcanimicrobiota bacterium
GGTGCGGGCGCTCGACGCGCCGAGCGACCGTTCCGCGGCGCGGGCCGTCGCCCGCGATCTCACGTGGGATCGCTGCGCGCGTGCGACCGCCGAGGTATATCGCGACGTGCTCGTGGAAAGCCGCGGCAGATGAAGCGCTCGCAATCGAAGCCGGCTCGCGCCTCGGTCGTCTTCGCGCTCGCACTCGTCGTATCGTTCGCGACGGCGAGCGTGGCGGACGCGCCGCGCAAAGCGCCGAGCGAACGCCTCACGCGAACGATCGCGATCGTTATCAACGGCGAGCCGCTCGAGACGAGTAATCCGCCGATCGTCCTGGACGGACGATTGCTCGTGCCGATCCGCGAGGTCTTCGCCGCACTCGGGATCATCGTAACGCGCAGCGGCGATACGATCTCGATGCGTCTCCCGAACGGCAACGCGAAGGTCGTCGTCGGGAACGCGACGGTTTCGATCGACGGCAATCCGGTCGCACTCGACGCCCCCGTCGTCGATACGAACGGCACGACGTACGGTTCGCTCAAACTCATCGTCGCGACGCTCGGCGCGCAGGCGACGTACGATCAACGCGGGGCGAACGTGCAGATCGTCTCGGCGTTCATCGGCCGCAACGGCCGCGCGCAGCAGCAGCGCGACGACGGCGGGAGCGACGTCCAGGGCGTCGTCTCCGCACTCGATCTCGATTCCGTCCCGGCGTCGATCACGGTCGAGCGCGGAGGGACCGCACGCACGATCGCGATGACGTCGTCGGCGAAGATCTGGACCGAGGACGTCACGATCCACACGCAATTGCGCGGCGCGCTCGCCGACATCCGCGTCGGCGACGCGCTCCACGCGATCCTCTCGCGCGACGGACGCGTCGTCTCGCTCTTCGATTTTTACAAGTCGACGAACGGGAAGATCGCCGCGGCATCGGCGAGTTCGATCGTGCTCGCGAACGGCCACGTGGTGACGCCGAGCGGCGTGACGCAGATCTCCCGCGACGATCAGCCCGCGACGCTCGCGGATCTCGTGGTCGGAGATTTCGTCACGGTGCGCAGCAATCCCGAGAGCGGCGAACTGCGCGCGATCGCGGCGATCGGTCCGGCGGCCGGCGCTTCCTCGTCGACACCCACGACATCGGCGAAGGCGGCCGGCGCGGCGGTTGCGATCTCGAGCGTCGCGCTCTCCGCGCAGCGTCCGCTGCGCATCGGAGAGACCTTCACCGTGACGCTGCACGGCACGCCCGGCGGGCGCGCGAGCTTCGATATCGGCGACTATCTCACCGATCGCGCGATGCGTGAGACGGCGCCGGGTAGCTACGTCGGGCAATTCACGATTCCCGATCGCTTCAACGTGAGCGGCGTACCGATCTACGGGAAGCTCGCGGTCGGCGCCTCGTCGGCGCCGCGGCTGGCAACGTCGAGAACGCTCTCGGCGACGACCGTCGCGCCGACGATCGGTGAGGTCGCGCCGCCGCCGGGACAGACGGTGAACAACGCGCGGCCGAGCGTCTTCGCGACCTTCAGCGCGCCGACGGAGATCGGGATCAACGCGACGACCGCGACGGTCACGATCAACGGCCGCGACGTGACGCCCGACGCCACGCGCACCTCGGGCTTCATCACGTATTCGCCCGACGCCGATTACCCCGACGGCCCGGTCACGGTCGTCGTCCGCGTCGCCGATGCCGCCGGCAACGCATCCTCGAAGAGCTGGACGTTCGGCATAAAAACGCGTTAGCGCGATCGCTTTCTAACGCGAACGAGCCGCATGTCGACGCGCGTGCGGCGAACCGCGAAGGCTGACCGTCGAGCGCGGAAACCGAAGGAAGCGCGATGGACGAGCCAACGTGCGTTTTCTGTAAGATCTTTCGCGGTGAGATCCCGGCGCAGATCGTCGAGCGTACGGCGGACGTCGTCGTCTTCCGCGATCTCAACGCGCAGGCGCCCGTCCATCTGCTCGCGATCCCGAAGCGCCATGCGGCCGATCTCGGCAGCTTCGTCGCCGAGGCGAGCCCGGCCGAAGTCGGGGATCTCTTCGCGGCGGCTTCCCGCGCGGGCCGGGCCGCATCGAAGACCGGCTACCGGATCGTCGCGAACGAGGGCGTCGATGCGGGCCAGACGGTCTTCCACCTGCACCTGCACGTGCTCGCCGGCCGACATCTCGCCTGGCCGCCCGGATAATCGAGGCACGCCGAGCCGGACGCGCACGCTCGGGCTGGACGCCGGAGGGGCGGCTATGGTACCCTTGCACGGTTCCACCATTGGGATGAAATTTGCCGCGCCAGCGGTTTGCGAAGGGAGGGTTGTTCATGGAGGTACGCGTTGCACCGGGTGAGACGATCGAGAGTGCGTTACGCCGCTTCAAGAAAGCCACCCAGAAAGCCGGCGTTCTCGCCGAAGCTCGCAAGCACGAGCATTACGAGAAGCCGAGCGTTCGCAAGAAGAAGAAATCGGCCGCGGCTCGTAAGCGTCGCGCGTAAGTGACGCTCAAAGAGCGCATCTCGACCGATCTCAAAGAGGCGATGAAGGCGAGGGAGCAGTTGCGCGTGGAGACGTTGCGCTCTGCTCTCTCCGCATTCTCGTATCGGAAGATCGAGGCGGGGCGCGAACTCGAGGACGCCGACCAGATCGAGGTCGTCCGGAAGCTCGTGAAGCAGCGGACCGATTCGATCGTCGAATACGAGAAGGGGAAACGCCCCGAGCTCGCCGCCAAGGAGGCGGCCGAGCGCGAGATTCTCGTCGCGCTATTGCCGGCGCAAAAATCGGCAGACGAAATTCGGCCGTTCGTTCTTTCCGCGCTCGCCGCGCTCGCGCCGGGCGATCGGAATCAGGGCAACGCGATGAAGGCCGTCATGCCGAAGCTTAAGGGTGAGGCCGACGGCAGCACGATCCGTCAGGTCGTGCTCGAAGAGCTCGCCGCGCTCGCGAAGGCGTAACGGTACGGGCCTTCGGGAACGTTAAGGGTACATGGTTAGCGTGGCCCCCATCGATCAGATCGCACGTTTTCTCGCATCGCCGTCGGCGAGCGGGATTCTCATCGGGCTCGGATTCGCGGGCATCCTCATCGAGATGCAGACGTTGCTCGGCGTGGGTCTCGCTCTCGCGTTTTTGGCATTCGCGATCTTCTTCGGTTCGCACGTCGCGATCGGCACGGTCGCCGTGGGATTCGCAGCGCTGGCCGCCGCCGGCCTCATCGGAATAGCGTTCGAGTTTCACGTCGGTCCGGGGCACGGATTCGCGGGGGTCTTCGGCGCGGTCGCGATTGCGGTCGGGCTCGTGGTGGCGATCGGTCCGATGGGGGCGCTCTTCGCAGCGCAGACCGTCGTCGTCGCGATCGTGCTCGCGGCGCTGGTCTTCCGGTCGTCGCAGCGTGCCTTTCCGCGAAACGCCTTCGCGCAACGGCTCGTCTTCACGGGGATGCAGGGCACGGACTACGTCGCCGGCCCCGATCGCCGTGGTTTGCTCGGACGGGCCGGCGTCGCCGCATCGACGCTGCGTCCCGCCGGTATCGTGAGTTTCGACGGTGAGCGCATCGACGCGTTCACCGAAGGCGACTTCGTCGGTGCGGGCGCTCCCGTCCACGTGACGCGCGTCGAAGGCGGCCGCGTGTTCGTCGCGGCCGATCCGGTTTCGATCGCATGATCGCCGCGGGTAGCAGCATCCTGCTCGTAATCCTCATCCTCGCGGTTCTCGCCGCCGTCTCGCTGTTCTTGAATTATTTCCCGATCGGCATGTGGATCCGAACGATCGCCGCAGGCGTACCGCTCTCGATCACGGCGCTCATTCGCATGCGGCTGATCGGCATCAAGCCGGGCGTCATCGTGACGAATCTCGTTCGTGCGCGGAAGGCGGGCCTGCCGCTCACGGTCGATCAGATGCAATCGCACTACCTCGCGGGCGGCAACGTCGAGGCCGTGACGCTCGCGATGATCGCCGCGCAACGGGCGCAGATCCCCCTCGTCTGGGAGCGCGCGGCGGCGATCGATCTCGCCGGGCGCAACGTCGTCGAGGCGTTGACGATGTCGGTAAATCCGAAGGTCATCGAGACGCCCGTGTTTCAAGGCGTCGCGCAGAACGGGATCCAGCTCAACGTGAAAGCGCGCGTCACCGTGCGGAGCAATCTCGATCGCTACGTCGGCGGCGCGGGCGAACAGACGATCATCGCGCGCGTCGGCGAGGGCGTCGTCTCGGCCGTCGGCGCGGCGCTCGATCACAAGGAAGTTCTCGAGTATCCCGATCGCATCTCGAAGGCCGTGCTCGCGAAGGGTCTCGACGCCGGGACGGCGTTCGAGATCGTCTCGATCGACATCGCCGATATCGACGTCGGCAAGAATATCGGTGCCGAACTCCAGACCTCGCAGGCCGAAGCCGATCGCCGAATCGCGCAAGCGAAAGCCGCCGAACGGCAATACATGGCCCAGGCCGCGGAACAAGAGCAGAAGGCCGAGACGCAAGCGATGCGTGCGAAGGTCGTCGCGGCCGAAGCGCAGATCCCCGAGGCGATCGCGGCGGCATTCCGCAGCGGGAATCTCGGCATCGGCGATTACTACAAACTCAACAACGTCAAGGCCGATACCGAGATGCGCAGCGCGATCGGCGCCGGCGTCGCGCCCGTCGAGCAGAGCGCGCCGGTGCTCAAGCCGACGACGCTATGAGCAATCTGATCGACGAGATGTTCCGCGCGGTCGAGCGCGTCGGCGAGGCGGTCCGCGACGCGGAGCGTGCCGCTCGCGAACGCGACGCGCAGCTTGCCGACGAGCTCCGTGCGCGGCGCCTGCAAGCGGCGCGTGACGCGGCCACACCTGCCGCCGCGAACGCTCGCGCCTCGAAACGAGCGTCGCCGCCGGAAGCCGTGCGAGCGTCGAACGGCGACGGAGATATGCGTCCCGCCGGGGGCGCGTCTCGCGAGCCGGCGTCGCTCCCACGTGCGCCGATCGCGGGCGCGTTCGCGTTCGCCGATCGGGATCGCTTGCTCGGGGCGGTCGTCATGTCCGAGATCCTCGCGCCGCCGGTCTCGCTCCGCTGAGCGACTCGAAACGGTTCGCTTCCCGGTTCGCACGAAAGAAGTCGTTCTCTGGCTGACGTTCGGGCCGAGCGCGTTTTCGAACTCGCAGGCGTTCGCGACCCGCTGAATTTTTGCGGGCATCTCGATCGGAACCTCACGGCGCTCGAGGGGCTCTTGCCGGTCGTCGTCAACCTCGACGGCGAGCGCTTGCGCGTATCGGGTTCGCCCGAAGCGGTGCGCTCCGCGACGGATATTCTCGTGCGTATGCGTGACGCGGCGAACGGCGGCGCGCAGCTGACGCCGGACGACGTCGCCCTCGCCGCGCGCGAGGCGCTCGGCGGCGACGAGGCGCCCCGCGCGCATCCGAAGACGCTCTTCACGACGCAACGCGGGAAAGACATCCGTCCGCGGACCGAGGGCCAGCGGCGCTTCGTCGAGGCGGTGGAACGCAACACGCTTACGTTCGGCCTGGGCCCCGCGGGAACGGGCAAGACGTTCCTCGCGATGGTCATGGCGGTGCGGGCGCTGCGCAATCGCGAGGTCGCGAAGATCGTGTTGACGCGGCCCGCCGTCGAGGCGGGCGAGAAGCTCGGCTTCCTCCCGGGCGATCTCAAGGAGAAGGTCGATCCGTATCTGCGGCCGCTCTACGACGCCCTCGGCGAGCTCCTCGATGACGGTGTCTCGGCGCGCTTCATCGAGCGCGGCACGATCGAGGTCGCACCGCTCGCGTACATGCGCGGCCGAACGCTCGCGGAATCGTTCGTCATCCTCGACGAAGCGCAGAACGCGACCCGCGAACAGCTCAAGATGTTCTTGACGAGGCTCGGCCAGAATTCGAAGATGATCGTCAACGGCGATGCGACGCAGATCGATCTCCCGCGCGGCGTCGGCTCCGGACTCGTCGACGTACCGCGACTCTTCGACGGCGTCGAGGATATCGGAATCGTTACGCTCGACGAAACCGATATCGTGCGCCATCCGCTCGTCGGGCGCATCGTTCGCGCGTACGCAAATTTTCACTAATCGCGAACGATCGTATGGTGGTAAATGAAATGGTCTCCGGGAGCGGCGTATCGCTGCCGAACGAAAAACGCATACGGCAGCGGCGCTTCGGCGAAAGACGCTCGTGATCTATTATCGCAACGCGACGCGCAAGCATCGCTTGCGCGAACGTGAGCTCGTGCGCATCGCGGACGCGCTCCTCGCAGCAGCCGGCCGGCCGCAGGGTTCGCTCTCGCTCAGCTTCGTCGGCGATCGTGCGATGCGGCGGCTCAATCTCGAGCATCGCGCGAAGGACCGCACGACCGACGTCCTGAGCTTCCCGCTCTACGAGCCGTTCGCGGTCCCGAAGGAGCCCGGCCCCGCGGATCCCGAGCTCATGCTCGGCGATATCATCATCAGTGTCGATGTCGCCGCTCGGCAAGCGGCGGCTTACGACGCGACTCTCGAAGCCGAGATCGCGCGGTTGCTCCTGCACGGCATCGCGCATCTCCTCGGCCACGATCACGAAGAACCGCACGAACGCGCGCGGATGCTCCGCCTCGAAAAACGCCTCGCGCGCGCGATCGAACTCCCGTGGCCGTACGAATACGAAGCGAGATCGGCGTTTCGCGCGGAGTCGCCGTAGGGAGCGATCTTCGAGAACCGCTCGCTGCCGCGAGCCGCTCTTTCCAGGAGCGGTCGACGCGTCGCGGAAGGTCGCTGAGCGATGCTACCGGTCCGCCTGCCGCCGACGGCGAAACGCGTTCACGATCATCCGATTCTGGCCGCCTTCGATTACGCGTTCGCCGGCATCTTGTACGCGACGCGTACGCAGCGCAACATGCGGATCCACCTCGTGGCCGCGTCGCTCGCGCTCTTCGCGGCGCTCGAACTGCGGCTCGAGCGTGCGTACGTCGCGCTCGTCGTCATCTCGATCGTCCTCGTCATCTCCCTCGAGCTCGTCAACACGGCGATCGAGGCGGTCGTCGATCTCATGACCGTCGCCCACCATCCGCTCGCCAAGATCGCGAAGGACGCCGCGGCCGGCGCCGTGCTCGTCGCGGCGATGGGCTCCGTGATCGTCGGCTACCTGGCGTTCTATCAGGGCGTCACGGCGAGCGGTGCGAAAGTGACCGCCGCCGTCGCGACCGTGCCGCGCAACGAGGTGTTCGTCGCGCTCACGATCGTCGGCGTCGTAACGATCTTCCTCAAGGCCTATGCCGGGCGGCGCGGTTCGCCGCTGCAGGGCGGGGCGGTCTCGGGGCACGCGGCGCTCGCCTTCGCCGGCGCCACGCTGATCGCGCTGCTCGGCGGGACGCTCGTCGTCGCGCTGCTCGCATTCTTCCTCGCGTTCCTCGTGAGTCAGAGCCGCATCGAGGGGGGGATTCACACCTACGGCGAGGTGTTCGCCGGGGCCGCGACCGGGACGGCCATCACGTTCGGGCTCTTCCTCCTCGTGCGCTTTTGAGCGCCCGGCGCCGGTCCGCGGCGTATGCTATAATGGCCCGGATTTGAGTACCGACCCCCCGCCACGAGAAACGGCTCGGGCGCCCGAAGTATGATCGACGACGTCGCCGGTCGCCACACCGAGGAGATCGTGGCCCTCGTGTTGCTCGTCTTCGGGGCCGCGTTCTTCTCGGGCTCCGAGGCCGCGCTGATCTCCCTCTCGCGGTTGCGCGCGCGAGGGATGCTCGAACGCGACGTCAAGGGTGCGGCGAGCGTCTTGCGGCTCCTCGAAGACCGCAATCGTTTTCTAACGTCGATCCTCATCGGCAATACCGTCGTCTTGCTCGCGGCCGATTCGATCGCGACGCTGCTCTTCCTCACGAGCGGCGTCCCGAATCCGGCCCTCGTCTCGACGATCGTGATGACGTTCTTCCTGCTCGTCTTCGGCGAGATCGTCCCGAAGACGATCGCCGTCTCCAATAACGAATACTGGGCGATTCGGCTCGCGCCGCTCGTCGATCGCGTCGCGTGGCTGATGACCCCCCTCATCGCGATGTTTCTGTTCTTTACGAATCTCATCGTGCGCGCGTTCGGCGTCTCGCCGCACACGAGCGGCCCGTTCGTCACCGAGGACGACATCCGCAACATCGTCAACGCGGGCGCGGAGCAACGCGTGCTCGAGGAAGGCGAACGCGAGATGATCCATTCGATCATCCAGTTCGGCGACACGATCGTCCGCGAGGTGATGACCCCCCGGCCCGATATGATCGCGGTCGACGTCCTCGCCTCGCCGCGTCGTGCGCTCGATCTCGTGATCGCCGAAGGCTATTCGAAGCTGCCCGTCTTCGAGGGCACGGTCGACAACGTCATCGGCGTCGTGCACGATCGCGAGCTCCTCATCGCCCTCTCGAACGGGACGCTCGCAAATCAGCCGTTGCGCGCGTTCATGCGCCCGATCACGGTCGTCCCCGAGAGCAAGCGCGTCTCCGAACTGCTGCGCGAGATGCAGCGTGGCAAATTCTCGCTCGCGATCGTGCTCGACGAGTACGGCGGTACGGCCGGACTCGTCACGATGGAAGATCTCTTGGAAGAGATCGTCGGCGAGATTCGTGACGAGCACGACGAAGGCGAAGAAGAAGCGATCCGCATCGTGAGCTCGGGCGAAGCCGCGGTCGATGCCGGGACGAACATCGAGGACGTCAACGCGAAGCTCGGGCTTCACTTGCCGCACGAAGAGTTCGAGACGATCGGCGGCCTGACGGTCGGGCTCTTCGGCCGCCTGCCGCTCTCGGGCGAAGAGATCACGACGGCCGACGGCGTGACGCTCAAGATCGATCGTACGCGGGGCCGCCGCATCCTCGCGGTGCGCATCTTCAAGCCGGGCCTCGTCCCCGCGGGCAGCGAGGCGGCCGTCGACGATCTCGATGCCGAACGCGTCTGAGGCGGAGCTGCTCGCGGTGGCAACCGCGGCTCGCGCTCGCGCCTACGCGCCGTATTCGGCGTTCGCCGTCGGTGCCGCGCTGTTGTGCGCGGACGGGACCGTCGTCGCGGGCACGAACGTCGAGAACGCTTCGTACGGACTCTCGATGTGCGCCGAGCGCAGCGCCGTCTTCGCGGCGGTCGCGGGCGGCCGGACGTCGTTCGTCGCGCTCGCGGTCGCGGGGCCGCCGGATGCGACCACGCCGCCCTGCGGCGCGTGCCGCCAGGTCCTCGCCGAGTTCGCGCCCGGGCTGCGCGTCACGTATACGACGAGCGACGGCGCGAGCGCCGCGACGACGCTCGACGCGCTGCTGCCCGTGACGTTCTCGCTACGATGAGCGGCCCCGAACGCGCCTACAAGGCCAACGGCATCGTCCTGCGCGGCCGCACGCTCGGCGAAGCGGACCGCATCTTCACGCTCTTCACGCGCGAGTTCGGGAAGGTCGACGCCGTTGCGAAGGGGATCCGCCGCGCGAAGAGTTCGCTCGCCGGGCGGCTCGAATTCGCGAACGAGGTCGCGCTCGGCATGCACCGCGGCCGGAGCCTCGACGTGATCGTGAACGCGCAGACCACGCGCGCGCATTGGCCCGCGATCGTCGCGCCCGGCGCGTTCGCGACGGCGCACCTGTGCGTCGAGCTCGTCGATGCGTTCTGCGAACTCGAGTTGCCGATGCCCGAGGTGTACGATCTGCTCGCGGGCTTGCTCGCCGCGCTCGCGATGGCGCGCGAACCCGCGGCGCTCGTGCCGCGTTTTTCACTGCGACTCCTGGACACGCTCGGGGTCGGGCCGATCGCCGAGGCGTGCGTGGGCTGCGAGGTCTCGCTCGGGGGCCGCGCCGCGTGGGCCGACATCGAGGCGGGCGGGCTCGCCTGCGCGACGTGTCGCGCGCACCGGGCGGACGGCTACGCGCTCGATGCGGCCGACGTCGCAAGCTTTCGCGCGCTCGGCGCGCCGCGCGGCACGGGCGCGCGGCCCTCGCTTGCGGCGACGCCCGCCGCGATCCGCGCGGCCGACGCGTTCGTCACGTGGCATCTCGGGCGGCGCACGCGCGCCTCGAAACTGCTCGACGAATTGAGCCACGCGTGAGCGTGATGGCGCTCGACGTCGGCGAGCGGCGCATCGGCGTCGCGGTCAGCGATCCCGGCGAATCGTTCTCGCTGCCGGTACGTACGATCGATCGCAGCTCGCTGCATGAAGATCTCGAAGCGATCGTCACGCTCGCCCGCGAATACGGTGCGGCGACGCTCGTCGTCGGCGATCCGATCGGCCTGGGCGGCGAACGCGGCATCGCGGCCCAGAAGATGGACGAGTTCGTGCGCGTCCTCGGCCACGCGTACGGCGGCACGATCGAACGCATCGACGAACGCCTGACGACCGCGCAAGCGACGCGAACGCTGCTCGCGAACGACGTCTCGCGCAAGGGTCGCAAACGCGTCGTCGATCAGCTCGCCGCGGCGCTCATCCTCGACTCGTATCTCGCGCGGCGCCGCCGCGCGCGCGGCGAGTAGCGCCTCGCATGGCACGCGGTTCATGAGAAGTTTTTTTCGCGCGTTCGCCGCGTTCGCGATCTGCACGGCGCTCGGCCTCGCCGGGATCGGCCTCTGGCTGCGCGCGCAATTCGCCGATACGTCGCTGCCGGCGAATCCGACGCTCGTCGTCGTGCCGAACGGCGCGAGCGGCGGCTCGATCGCGGCGCTCCTCGAGCGCGCGGGCGTCGTGCGCTCGGCCGTCGCGTTCGAAGTGCTCGCGCGCGTGCACGGCGAGCAGAACGCGATGCGCGCGGGCGCGTTCCGTTTCGCGCCGCACGAACGCGCGCGCGACGTGCTCGCGCAGCTCACCGGCGGCGGCGCGCCGTTCGCGACGTGGGTGACGGTCCCGGAAGGCTTCACGAACGCGCAGATCGCGGAGACGCTCGCGGCGCACGGCTTCGGTTCGGCGACGGCGCTGCGCACGACGTTCGCGCGCGGTTCGCTGACGTTCGACGAGCGGCCGACGCCGTCGCTCGAAGGCTACCTCTTCCCGGAGACCTATCTCGTGCCGCACGGCGCGAGCCCGAATCGCATCGCGTCGCTGATGACGGCCGAATTTCAGCGCCGACTACCGCCGGATGCGTTTTCCAGCGCGCGTGCGCTCGGGATGACGATCCCGCAGATCGTGACGCTCGCCTCGCTCGTCGAGCGAGAGGCCAAGGCGGACGACGAGCGGGCGCTGATGGCGGGCGTCTATTACAATCGCCTGCGCCGCGGCATGACGCTCGACGTCGATGCGACGATCGAATACACGTTCCCCTCGCATCACGACGTGATCACGTTGCGCGATCTGCGCAACGATTCGCCCTACAATACGTATCGCCGGGCCGGTCTGCCGCCGACGCCGATCTGCAATCCGGGCCTGCCGTCGCTGCTCGCCGCACTGCATCCCAAAGCATCGGACTATTTGTACTACGTGTACGCGGGGAATGGTCGCAGTGTGTTCTCGCGAACCCTCGCGGAACAGAACGCGAATGCGGCCCGCTATCTGAGGTAGCGCAGAGGAGACCATCATCGACGAAACGAGCGGCGCCGGAGAAGCGGTTACGGGGAAAATCGAATTACGAGATACGCTCGTGATCGAGGCGGACGGCAAGAAACTCGAGTTCGAGATCGTCGGCATCGTCGAAGACGACGATGCGAACAGTTTCGCCGTCGCCTATAGCGAAGCGGCCGATGAGTTCGTCGTGACGGACGACGCGGGGAAACTCTTGCACGATGCCGATCTCGCGCAGGAGATCCTCGACGATTTCTTCGTGCTCGCCGAGGAATCGGCACCCGAGGAATAACGGCGCCGCATGCCGCGCCGCGTGCTCTTCCTCTCGGCGGCGGTCGGCGTCGGCCATACGGCCGCGGCGAACGCCGTGCGAACGGCGTTGCTCGATCGCGATCCGTCGCTCGAAACCGAGACCGTCGATTCGTACAAGTACGCCGCGAGCATCTTTTCGAAGATCGTCGCCGACGGTTACATCGGAATGGTCAAGACGGTCCCCAACGTCTATCGCTATTTTTACGATCGTGTCGAACGCGCGACGCACGTGCCGAAGAATCGGCGCTTCGTCAATCGGTATACGGCGTCGAACTTGCGCAAGCTCGTCGAAGAGCGCAAACCCGATCTCGTCGTCTGTTCGCATGCGTTTCCGTGCGGCGTCATGTCGGAGTACAAGGCGCAGTTCGATCCGGATCTGCCGGTGGTCGGCGTCGTCACGGATTTCGTCGTGCATCCGTATTGGATCTATCCCAACGTCGATGCGTACGCCGTCGCGACGCCGGAGATGGCGGAGACGCTCGTCCGGCGGGGCGTCGCGCGCGAGCGCGTGATGCTGACGGGGATTCCGATCGACGCGCGTTTCGGCGAGCCGCGCATGACCGTCGAAGCGCTGCGCTCCTCGCTCGACCTCCCGCAGGGCCGCGCGATCGTTCTCGTGATGGGCGGCGGCGTCGGGATCGGACCGCTCGACAAGATGATGCGCGCACTCGGCGACGTCGACGTTCCGCTCGCGGCCGCCGTGATCGTCGGGAAGAATCCCGCGCTCGAACGGCGCGTCCTCGCGGCCGCGGAGCGGACGAGCTATCCGCTCCGCGTGCGCGGCTTCGTCGATAACGTCTCCGATTACATGCACGCGAGCGACGTGCTCGTTACGAAGCCGGGCGGCCTCACGTCATCCGAAGCGCTCGCGGCGCGCTTACCGATGGTGCTCGTGAAACCGTTGCCGGGCCAAGAGGAACGGAACATGACCTATCTCGTCGATCACGATGCGGCGATTCGTGCGCCCGATTTTCCACGCGTCACGGATGCGGTGCGGGAGATCCTGACGTCGCCCGTGCGCCGCGCGCGGCTGCAGCGACGGATCGATGCGCTACGTCATCCGCGCGCCGCGTACGAGATCGCGGATCGGATCCTCGCGCTGCTCGACCGCTGACGCGGCCTCGCGCGGCAAGCCCCAGATCGCGCTCGCGCCGGCGGCGAACGCGAGCGCGGCGAAGACGAGTGCCGCGCGCGGGCCGAGACCGGCCGACCGCGCGTCGAGCGCGATCACGAGCGGTCCCGCGACGAGCGGCGCGAGGATCTGCGGCACGACGCTCGCGAGATTCCAAACGCCCATCGCGGTCGCCATATTCCTGCGCGGCAAACGCTGCAGCGCGAGCGCCCAATCCGCCGTCGCGAACGCGCCCCACGCGATCCCCGCGATCGCGGCACCGGCGTAGAAGATCGCGAGCGACGATGCGAATGCGAGCGCGAGGATCGCCGCGACGTCGACGCCGAGCGCGAGCGAGACGATGGCGCGCAGATCGCGTCGTTCGGCCGGTCGGGCGGCGAGGGCGGCACCGGCTATCCCGCACAGCGTGAAGCAGAGAAAGACGAGCGCGGTCTGCTCGAGAGCCGCGCGTCCGGTGATGCCGAGCGTATCGCGAATGAAGAAGAGCAGGAAGCCGAGCAGCGTGTAGAACCCGACGTTTACGAGGCCGCGCGAGGCGAGCAGCACGCGCAGCGCCGGCGTCACGCGAAACGATTGCGCGGGCGCGCGGCGATCGTGCGACGACGCATCGCTCGCGTCGCCGCGCGCCGTGAGGACGGCGCGGATCGTGATGAAGCCGGTCGCGGCGAGCCCGCCGCAGAGGATCGCCGCGAGTGCGCGCAGGTCGCCGAGGAACCCCGCCGCGACGAGGCCGAGGGCGTTGCCGATCGCCTGATACGCGCTCGTCCACGCCGAGGCGCGCCCGCGCCGGTCCCGAGCGATGTGATCGGAGATCGCGGCTTGATAGGGACCGCTCGCGACGTTGAGTGCGATCTCGAGAGCCGCGAACGCAACACACAGCTGCGCGAAATTCGGCGCGAGGTAGAACCACGCGAGCGCCGGTACGGCGAGGGCGACGCCCGCAACGTAGAACGCGACGCGATTTTCGCACCGATCGGAGAGGCACCCCGCGACGATCTGCACGATCGCCGCGACGCTCGCGCCGCTCGCCGCGATCCACGCGTAGGCCGCGACGCCCGCGTGCGGTACGAGCACGGTGCTGCGCGCGGCGAGCGAGACCGCGAGCAGCGCACCCCACACGAGCTGGATGCCGCCGGCGAGCGCGCCGATCCGCGCCGCGCTAGCGCGCACGCGCGTACCGATAATCGTCGAGCGTATCGATATCGAAACAGAGCTCGGGTGCGGCGTCGCGAATCGCGCGGACGTCACCGCCGAATAGCGCTTGACCGCGGGCTTCGATGTGGGCGATCCGCAGCGTGCGCGTCGCGAAGCGCGCGAGTAAGGCCGGCCCGAGCAGCCCCGCCATGCGCCACAGGCTCTTGCGCGCGAGGAACAGCCGCTCGGCGAGCGCGACCGCGCGCGGCGCCACTCCCGCACCGAAGAAGACGATGCTGCCGTTTGCGAAGCACTCGCCGCCGAGCCGCGTCGTATGATTCGGGGCTCCCGGGAACGCGCGTTCGTATGCGGGGGCGCCCGCGAGCGGGAGCGCGACGTCGCACGCGCGCGCCGCGTCGAGAAACGATGCGACGTCCGCCGCGCGCACGAACGGCATGTCGCTCGCGGCGAGCAGCAGCGTCTCGGTCGGGTCGCCGCACGCGAGCGCGCGCCGAATGTTGTCGGCGGCTTCGGGCGATTCGTCGATCACCGCGTCGACGCGCGCGCCGCAATGCGCGCGAACGGCGTCCCCGCCGATCACGACGATCCGCGTCGGCCCGCTCGCGCGCAGCGACGCGAGCGCGATGTCGAGCAGCGTCGTATCCGCGAAGGGAGCGAGCGCCTTGACCGTCGTACCGAAGGCCGCGGCGAGTTCG
>CAZZYZ010000067.1:0-14567 GCA_964658425.1 Vulcanimicrobiota bacterium
GACTCGATGCGTTCGCGGGTCCGCTCGTCGTCGAAGGCTCGGGCGGCGCGGCCGTTCCCCTCGGTCCGAGCGAGACGATCGCCGACGTCGCGCGGATCGCGGGCTGTCGCGCGATCGTCGCCGTCGGATTGCGGCTGGGTTGCATCAGCCACACGCTGCTGACGCTCGCGTATCTGCGCGAGCAAGCGATCGCGATCGACGGGATCGTCTTCGTCGACCGTTTTCGCGCGACCGATTACGCGCTCGAAGACGTGCGCCGCGCGCTCGCGCCGCACGCGACGATCCTCGGCCTACTCGAGTACGACGGCGACGAACGCGCGAGCGTCGAGAGCGGCGCGCGGCTCCTCGCGAGCCTCGCCGCAAACGCTCAGGGGTTCTCGATCGAAGCGCGCTGACGCGCTTCGCGATCGCGCAAGTCGGGCGTCAACGCATCGCCGAAATCGTCCATCTCGAAGATCTGACGGATCTCGAGCTCGACGCCGTCTTCGAACGGCGCGCGTTTCATCCACGCGATCGCATCCGCGAGCGACTCCGCCGCGATGACCCAGTAGCCCGCGATCCGTACCTCGGGGAACGGGCCCTCGATCGCGCGAGCAGAGCCCGACGAAAACACTATCCGCGCGCCCTTCGACGTCGGATGCAAGCCCTCGCCGGACAGCATGATGCCCGCATCGATCATCTGCTGATTGAAGGCGCCCATCTTTCCGATCAGCTCTTCGCTCGGCAATTCGCCTGCCTCGGAACGCTCGTCTGCCGGGACGGTCACCAAAAATCGCATGCGACACCTCCTCATCCGAGCGAGGGTTCGCGCCGACGCGGCGCGCACCCTGAGCGAGATGCATCCCGCCGTCGCGAGCGCTCGCCGCTCGGTTCTCGATGAGAACGTCCCCGTCACGCGCGAACAGCTCGAGGCGCTCGCCGCGATGCCCGCGCCGGCCGTCGCGGACCTGCTCGCATTCGCGGACGAACTGCGCGTTCGCGCGACGGGCGATCAACCGAACGTCGAAGTGATCTTCAACGCGAAGAAGGGCGGCTGTTCCGAGGACTGCCAATTCTGTTCGCAGAGCGCGCGTTACGCGAGCGACGTCGTGCCGGAACGCCTGCAGGCGGTCGACGAGTTCGTCGATGCCGCGCGTGCGGCACGGGAACGCGGAGCGGGCGAGTTCTGCATCGTCGTCGCGGTTCGCGGCCCGTCCCCTGCGCTGCTAACGCGCGTCTGCGATGCGTCGCGCGCGATCAAAGCCGACATGCCCGCGATGCACGTCGCGGTCTCGCTTGGCATCCTCGAAGATACGCAGCTCGCGCAGCTTCGTGCCGCCGGCGTCGATAAGGTCAATCACAATCTCGAGACGTCGCGCCGTCACTTTCCGGCGATCTGCACGACGCACTCGTTCGACGAGCGGCTCGCGACGTGCGAGCGCGTCAAGGCGCATGGCCTCGAACTCTGCTGCGGCGGAATCGTCGGCCTCGGCGAGACCATCGCCGATCGGGTCGATTTCCTCTGCACACTGCAGGCGCTCGAGCCCGTCGAAGTACCGATCAATTTCCTCAACCCGCGGCCGGGGACGCCGCTCGCCGATCGCTCGCTCGTCGAGCCCGTCGAAGCGCTGCGCTTCGTCGCGATGGCACGCGTCGCGCTCCCCGAAGCGACCGTCCGCCTCTCGGGCGGCCGCGAGATCACGCTGCAAGGCCTCCAAGATCTCGGCATGCGCAGCGGCGCGAGCGGCCTCGTCCTCGGCAGCTACCTCACGACCGCCGGCCGCGCCGATGACGAAGATTTTGCGATGCTCGAACGGACCGGATTCGCAATCGGACGCTCGTAAACGAGTGCCTCGTTTATTTTTCGAGCCTGCCCGCCGCGAACCGCCTCGTAGGCTCGGACTGAAACGAAGCCTGGAACGACGACTGAGATAAACGCGAGCGGTAGTCAGAGGTCCGTCAAGGTTTCCAATGCCTGTTTTTGCAACGCTTTCATCTACGGAGATTGTAAATAACAGGGATCGCAACTTCAGCCCCCACGGCAGACCGTTGCTGCGATTAGCTGCCGACGGGCTCCTGTGAAGGGGAGTTCACGTACGAGAGCGTGGCGTGGGCGACGAGTTTGTCGTTGCTGAAGACGTCGACGTCGCCGTAGACGATGCGGCGGCCGGCACGGATGATCGCCGCGTGTGCGACGAGATCGAAGCCGGGGAACGCGGGCCTCAGAAAATTGCACGTCATCGTCGCCGTCGCCGTGATCTGTTCGCGGCCGTAATGCGACGCGAGCGCCACCCAGAACGCCGAATCGCAGAGACTCGCGATCGCGCCGCCGTGGATGACGCCGTGCCCGTTGAGCAACACGTCCGAGTACGTCATCGTCATCTGCGCCTTGCCCGCGGCGTACGAGTCGATCCGCATGCCGAGGAACTTGACGTACTCGGGATGCGCCGGATCGTTCGCGGCGTCTGCGCGCTCGGCGCTCAAAAAACGTCACCGGGGAGTGCGAGCTCTCGCCGGAGGTACAGCGGTAAATTAAACAATCGCCGATGCGTCTCCGCGTCGTAAAAATAATTCTCGCCCGAGAGTCCCGCGACGTACGCGTCGATCGTCTCGCTCGCGAGCGCGGCCACGTCGACCGTATCGCTGCACGCGATGAACGCCCAATCGTTATCGAACGCCGGCACGTGCGTGTAGAACGAGCGCACGTTGCGGTAGTACGCGCGCAGCGTGCGCGCCATCTTCGCGTGCAGCGCCATGTTGTGAAAACCCGCGGTACTCGCTTGCAGCACGTACACGCCGCCCGGCGCGAGCCGCTTCTTGATGTCCGTGAAGACGGCGTCGCAAAAGAGCGGATTCGAGGGCGAATCTTCGAGCGGCTCGGTGAGATCGGAGACGATCGCGCCGTAGGTCCCCGTATCTTCGCGCAGATACGCGAGCGCGTCGCCGACGATCACGTTCGCGCGCGGATCCTCGAACGCACCCGCCGACCACTCGGCGAGATAGCGTTTCGAGAGCGCGATCACGTCGCCGTCGATATCGACCATCGTGCAGCGCTCGACGTCGGAACGCCGGAGGACCTCGCGCAGCGTCGCGCCTTCGCCGCCGCCGAGGATCAAGATCTCGCGGCGATCGGCGATCGCCGCGAGCGCCGGATGGACGAGCGACTCGTGATAGATCTGCTCGTCGAACTGCGAGCTCTGCGTATCGCCGTCGAGGACGAGCATCTTTCCGAACGCCGCCGTACGAATGACGGCGACGCTCTGAAAGGCGGTCTCACCCGCGAAGTACGTTTCCTCGACCGCGTGATGGTGCTGTTCCGTCGGCGCGAATTGCTCGACGTACCATTGCCAGTGCTCGGTCTTCGGCATCGGCTTCCGTTCTAATGAACGAGGAAGTAATCGGCCGCCGAGGGCGGCGTGATCACGTTGTTCTCGACGAATTTCGTCGGATAGGGCGAAGGCGACGGCGAGCCCGCGGCGTTCGCCGTCGGGGTCGATGCCGGGGTCGCGGGCGTGCCTGCCGCGGGCGCGAAGGGGACGGCGACCACGCTCGACGTGAAGCCGGTCGCGGCACACGCGGTCCCGGGCGCCCGGCCGAGCACGACGAGGTAATTCGCGCCCGAACTGACGCGGACCGACGAGATGTACGTCATCTCGGCGGCGTTGCCGTTGCAATCCGTATAGGTGAACGAATTCGCCGTCGCGTTCTGCGAGCTCGCGTGAAACGGCGTCTTGATTGCGAGCACGCCCGTGTTGACGCCGCCGACGACGACGAGCCCGACGTCCGTCGCGACGTACGCCGTCGCGCCCGTCGAATCGATCGCGATCGAATTGATGTTGCCCGGCATCGAGATCGAACTGGACTTCGTGATCTTCGTCGGCAGACCGGTGACGAGCGTCAGCGTCGTCCCGCCGCCGGCGGTCGTGCCGCCGACGAGCGCGCGCGCCGACGTCGTCGGATCGATCGCGACGTTGCCCATGCCGCGCAGCGCGATCCCGCTGCCGAGCGTCGTGTCGACCGCCTGCACGTCGAACTGATAGCCCGCGTTGACGACCGTGACCGCGAACGCGAGCAGATCGCTCGGGCCGCGCACGAGCGCGACCGTGCCGTCCGTCGCGTTCGAGAACGCGACCGTCGTGCGCGAACCGGCGCCGGGCTTCACGGTGTAGCCCGGGCCGACGTACTGCACGGAGTTGCCGAATTGCGCCGGGGCCTGCGCGAGCGACGTCAACGCGACGAGCCCCGTCGAGGCCGGGCCGAGCGTGAGCGCGACGGCCTGAGAACCGACGCCGTTGATCGCGATCGAACTCGCATCGGTGATGAGCGGGACGACCGTCGGCGTCGCCGAGACGACCGGCGCACCGCTCACCGTCGGAGCGGGCGAGGGCGTGACGGAGAGATCGTAGGGAGCGCCCGCCGGCGTCAGCTGGCCGACGGACGCGTTGAAGACCGCCTGGACGAGGTGGTAATTTCCGGAGCCGTCGGACATGAGCGCGACGCCGTCGCTGAGTTGCGAATCGAACGCGACGCTCTCGACGGACCCGGGGAATGCGATCGGGATCGGCGTCGAACTCGCGGTGACGTCCGAGCAGAGCGCCGTCGAGTTGTTCTCGTAATGGACGGTCTGGATCCCGGTGAACCCGTTTCCGGCCCCTGCGTCGGGCTCGTACGCGACGAACGGACCCGCGCACGGCGACGTCAGCACCGACGGCGAGGTCGATGCGATCGGCGTGAACGAGGCGACCGGCGTCGGGCTAGAGCTGCTGCCGTGACCGCACGCAGCGAACGCAAGAGAGACGAACGCGAACCCGATTCCGAGCGCTCGCGTTCGCCCCAACTTCGATGATAGCAACGTGGACGGTCCCTTTCGCTCGAGAGGCTACGCCGAGCGCTTCGCCGTCTTCTGACCGGCGTGCTCGTGCACGACGTGCGTGTATTGACCGTTGGTCGACGCGATACCGCGCTTCACCTCGGTCGTCAGCATCGATGTCGCTCCCAGCTTCTGGGCCGCGTACTCGCATGCGCGCCACGGATCCGTATGATCGCCGCACGTGTAGAAGTCGACCGCCGCATAGCCGGATTCCGGCCACGTATGGATCGAGAGGTGCGACTCGGCGATCACGACGACGCCTGAGACGCCCTGCGGCTGAAAGCGATGGAACGCGACCTTCAAGATCTCCGCGTTCGCTTCGCGCGCCGCCGATTCCATCGTATGTTGGACGCCCGCGACGTCGGTGAGCTTTTCGGGATTACACCCCGAGAGCTCGCAAATGATATGAGTACCACGTGATTCCAATGAAGTCTCCTTGGGTCCGGTTGGGAAATCCCACCTCCAGGCGCGTCGGCTGGCGCGTGCAGTGCACTAGCGTCCCCGACCTCTCGAAACGATCTTGCCGGCGTGCCGATCCTACATCGGCGTCACGGACGTCGTTCCGCGAAGGCACGTTGGGCGTGCCGTCCCCTTGCCGCCGCTTCTACGGCATACGGACGCGGCGCGCCAACGCTCCGGGTCCGTCGTACATCATACCCCCCCCCCTCCCCCGTGTAAAGCGAAAGCGAGGCGCCGGGGAGAATAACGAACGAATCCCTGAATTATCCTTGACGTTCTCCGCCCCCAGGCGTACCGTGGGAGACCTATGGCAACCGATGTGACCGCAGTCGATACCGGCAATCTGATGGAAGATTACCGTCACGGCTTCCACGACTCCGAAGACAAGTACGTCTTCAAGTCGGGGAAGGGCCTGACGCGCGAGATCGTCGAGCGGATCTCCAAGATGAAGAACGAGCCGGAGTGGATGCTCAATTTCCGGCTCAAGTCGTACGAGCTATTCCGCAGCAAGCCGATGCCCGAGTGGGGCGATATGGCGCGCCTCGCCGAGATCGACTTCGACGACATCCACTATTACGTGAAGTCGTCCGAGAAGACCGAGCGTTCGTGGGACGACGTTCCGGACGACATCAAGCGGACGTTCGATCGCCTCGGCATCCCCGAGGCCGAGCGTAAGTTTCTGTCCGGTGTCTCGGCGCAGTACGAGTCCGAGGTCGTCTACCATTCGATTCGCGAGGACCTCACCGCCGACGGCGTGATCTTCTGCGACATGGACACGGCGCTGCGCGAGCATCCCGAGATCGTCAAGAAGTACCTCGCGACCGTCATCCCGCAGGGCGACAACAAGTTCGCGGCGCTCAACTCGGCCGTGTGGTCGGGCGGTTCGTTCGTCTACGTCCCCCCGGGAGTCGAAGTGAAGGCGCCGCTTCAGGCGTACTTCCGCATCAACACCGAGAACATGGGTCAGTTCGAGCGCACGCTGATCATCGCGGACAAGGGCTCGAAGGTCCATTACATCGAGGGCTGCACCGCACCGCAATTCTCGACGGCATCGCTCCATAGCGCGGTCGTCGAGCTGATCGCCATGGAAGGCGCCTCGATCCGCTACACGACGATCCAAAACTGGTTCCGGAACATCTTCAATCTCGTGACGAAGCGTGCGGTCGCGCAGAAGAACGCGGTCGTCGAATGGGTCGACGGCAACATCGGCTCGCGGCTCACGATGAAGTATCCGGCGATCTACCTGATGGGCGAAGGCGCGCGCGGCGAGATCCTCTCGATGGCGTTCGCGGGCGAGGGCCAGCATCAGGATGCCGGCGCGAAGATCATTCACGCCGCGCCGAATACGACGTCGGTCGTAACGAACAAATCCTGTTCCGCTCACGGCGGCAAAACGACGTATCGCGGACTCGTCGAGATTTTCCCGGCCGCGGTCGGCGCGAAGACGCGCGTCAAGTGCGACGCGCTCATCATGGACGAGCTCTCCTCGAGCGACACCAAGCCGACGATGAAGATCGATCAGCAGCATTGCACGGTCGAGCACGAGGCGAGCGTCTCGAAGATCGGCGAAGAGCAGCTCTTCTACGCGATGTCCCGCGGGCTGAGCGAAGCCGATGCGACGGCGATGATCGTCAACGGGTTCTTCGACTTCTTCGTCAAGGAACTGCCGATGGAATATGCCGTCGAGCTCAATCGGCTGGTCAAAATGGAGATGGAAGGCGCGGTCGGCTAGACCCGCCCGTCACCGGCATACGAGCCTCTCGAGCGATCGAGGGGCTTTTTTGCCGTTCTTCGAGCTCGATCGCCCGATCCCATACGCTTGCCGTCCGCACGCGCGTCGAATCGCGACCGTCCTTAACGGCTTCTCGGACCGACTGCGAGAAGCGCTCGGCGCATGAACGACTCGTCGCCAACGTCCGCCGTCGCGCTTCTTTCGGGGCTGCCGCCCGGCACGACCAAGCGCGTCGAACGGGATGGGACGGCGATCCTGCTCTGCAACGTCGAGGGGACCGTCTACGCCGTCGAGGACGTGTGCTCGCACGACGGTGGCGAGCTCGACGGCGGCGAACTCGACGGCTGCCGCATCGACTGCCCGCGGCACGGCGCGTACTTCGACGTGACGAACGGTGCCGCGCTCACGATGCCCGCGATCGAACCGATCCGCTGCTATCCCGTCCGCGTCGTCGGCGACGAGATACTCATTGACGGGTGAGCGACGCTCGCGCGACGTGTATCGTTCGGCCGGTTAACTTTTGGTTCGGACCCCCTAGAATGGATGGACCATGACGACGCTCCTGATGTGTCCCCCGACGAACTTCGGCGTGACGTACGACATCAATCCGTGGATGACGACGCATGTCGGCGAGCCGACCCCGGGCGCCGCGCGCCAATGGGAACGCCTCGTGGAGACGTTTCGCAGCGCGGGCGACGTGCGGATCGAGCTCGTCGATCCGCTCCCCGGCCTCCCCGATCTCGTCTTCACGGCGAACGCCGCACTCGTGAGCGGCCGGATGGCGATCGTGAGTTCGTTCCGCTTCGAAGAACGCCGCCGCGAGCAGAATCCGTATCGCGCGGCGCTCGCGAAGCGCGGGTTCGCGACGACGTTCCTGCACTCGACCTTCTTCGAAGGTGCGGGCGATGCGCTCTTCGATCGCCGCAAGCCGCTGCTCTACATGGGTTACGGCTGGCGGACCGAGCGCTTCGCGGCGCTGCAGATCTCCGAGACGCTCGGCATTCCGACGCTCCCGCTCTTCCTCGTCGACGACCGCTTCTACCATCTCGACACGTGCCTCTGCCCGCTCGGCAGCGGGCACGTCATGGTGCACATGGGCGCCTTCTCGCCGCACGCGCAGAAGCTGCTGCGCCGCACGATCGAGCCGGATCTCCTCATCGAAGTCTCGCTCGAAGACGCGGCCGCCTTCGCGTGCAACTCCGTCGAGATCGGCGAGACGCTCGTGATGCACGGGGCCTCTTCGCGTCTGCGCTCGGAGCTCAAGGCCGCCGGCTACGACGTCCTCACGACCGACCTCTCGGATTTTCAGAAGGCGGGCGGCTCGGCGAAATGCCTGACGCTCAAACTCGAGGACGGACCCGTCGCGGCGGAAGCGGCGGCTTAGGCCGAGGGCGGGCGTCCTTTCCCATTGACCGATCACGGCGCGCTCTGATAGAATCCCTCAGTTATGTACGCAATCATCGAAGCGGACGGCAAGCAGTTCCGCGTCAGTGAGGGCGACACCATTCGCTGCGACGCCATCGATCGCGAGATCGGTTCTGAGATCGCGTTCGACCGGGTCGTCCTTACCAGTGCCGGCGGCTCGGCCGTGACCGTCGGATATCCGATCGTCGCCGGTGCCGTCGTCCGCGGGACGGTCCTGCGCCAGGCGAAAGACAAGAAGATCCTCGTCTTCAAGTACAAGCCGAAGAAGCGCGTTCGCAAGCTCGTCGGCCATCGTCAGCGTTTCGCGGAAGTGCGGATCGACAAGATCGATCTCCCCGCGTAGCTCTCCGTGGTCGAAGTTCACATTCGCAAAGACAGCCGCGATCGGCTGTCTTCGTTTTTAGCGACCGGCCATGCGGGCTGGGCGGAGAGCGGCGATGACGTCGTCTGCGCGGCGGTCTCGACCGTTCTCCAAGCCGCCTGGCTCGGGCTCGCCGAAGTCGCGAACGTCGAGATCGAAGCCGCGCGTGAGAACGGGCGGCTCAGCCTCGCGTGGCCGCGTTCGCGCGGGGATGCGGCGACCGGTGCGATCGTCGAGACGGCGGCCCTTTCCGTCGAACGAATCGCCCTGCAATACCCCGAGCACGTCCGGGTCATTCACGAGCGCGAAGAAGGGTAATCCCCGCACGTCATCGCGAAAGGGGTGCGTCGCAATGAGCGATTCGTATACGTCGATCCCGAGCGATGCCCCGAAGACCGGCACGATCTACTCGAGCGCCGATTCCAAGCCGAGCGCAGCCGGATCGAACGAGGCCGGGCGGGCCGCGCTCGCCGGTCTGCTCGGCGGCGTCGCGTCGGCCGTCGGCTACATCGTCTACACGCGCCTCCCGGACGATCAAAAAGAAAAGCTCCAGCTCCAAGCGCGCGCCCTCGTCGAGAGCCGCGTCAACGAACTCCGCAGCCGCTTCAACGTCTGATTCGGGGCGTCGTCGGTTGGCCCGACTCGTCGTCGGCAAGTGCCTTGCGTACCGAAATACGCTGCGGCCCTCGTCTCCTCGATTCGCGGCGACAGACGAACACCTCGTCTTTCAAATTTGCGCTCGAGCCGTGCGCGTGTGCGGCAGGCCCGTTCGACTACGTTTGCGGTTTTGAATCGATGGTGGTAGTCGGGGCGGGGCCGGCGATGGGATCGTCGGGGGCCATGTGGCGCGGGGGCGGGCCGGGATCCTCGCGATCGGAACGGGCCCAGTCGGAGTAGGATCCGTCGGCGGATGCTTCGGCGTGCTTGGGAGCTTCGAGGTCGTGTGTCGCCGGCATGGTGACCGTGCGACTTCCCACGGGCGGGTCGCCCGCGGCGGCCGGCGGTGCGACGTTGTAATCCACGTGCATCGCGGCCCAGTCGTGTTTCTCGGGCTCGGGCTCGTCGCCCGCGCGTTCCATCTCGCGAATGAACGATTGCGAGGTCGCCTGGACGTCGCGCACGACTTTCCCCGCGCGGCGCGCCACTTTAGGCAGCTGATCCGGGCCGAAGAACATCAACGCCGCGGCGCCCAAGATGAGCATGTCAGCGGGAGAGAGCACAGGACTCCTCCTTCCACCCGTCTAACGCTCCGCACCCGCCTCCGAGGCGAACATAGCCGTAAGGACGAGTTGCCGGCGCTTGAAGATCATCTACACGCGTGGAAACCGAACGGAAACGCTCGCCTCGATCTCGACGTTGCGCAAGATCTTGGGCCGCTTCGTGCATCATCGCGTCTTCTATGAGGTCTCGTCCCGGAACAAGCGCGGTCATGAATTCTTCTCGACGAAAAACACGTTCGTCGTCGGCTCGATCGAGGTCGTCAATCGCGATTACCTGACCATTACGATTTTCGACGCGCACAACTCCTCGCACAGCATCGAGATTCTGAACCCGTCGGCGCTACGCATCTACGACGAAACGCTCGGCAAGGGATTCGCCGTTTCGTTTCTCAGTGAGACGCCGGGCGACGTGGAAGCACGTTGCTACATCCGCGACGAGGGCGACGAGAGCGCCGGGATCGTCGACAAGTCGAAGCTCGAGAGCATCTCGCTCCCGCAGCTCTTCGAATACCTCGACGAGATCACGAACGCGCGCTGCGTTTCGCCTCGCGGCGTACCGCCGCTCGGAACGCTCTGACCGCTTCCCCTCGGCGGCCGAGCCGCTTGAGCGCGATCCCGAGATTCCGGTACGCGGGCGCGTACCCGTCGTCGCAGGCGAGCGCGGCACGATAGTAGTCGATCGCGTCGTGCACGTGGCCGTCCTCGAGCAGCAGATTGCCGAGGTTCGCGAGCGCGGGAGCGCAGCGTTCGTCCGCGTCGAGGGCATCGCCGAACGCCGCGAGCGCTTCGGCGCGCCGCCCGAGGGCGACGAGCGCGACGCCGCGCTTGTTTGCGATCCCCGCGCGCGGCGCGGGACCGTCCGCGAGGGCCGCGTCGAAGTGCGCCAGCGCCGCGGCGGGATCGCCGAGCGCGAGGTCGCGCACGCCGCGCTCGTAGGCGGAGCCCGCCGCCGGCCGCGCTTCGAAACCACCGCGCCGGCCGGGGCCGCGGCGGAACACGGCGAGGAGTCGATCGAAGGCGAACATCGCGTCGTGCCCGGATTACACATCGACGTCGTCACGCTCTTCCCGGAGATGTTCGCACCCGCGATCGGGCTCTCGATCGTCGGCCGCGCCCACGAGCGCGGGCTCGTCACGATCCGCCTGCATCACCTCCTGGACGCGCTCGATTCGAGCGAACGCGCGGACGACCGGCCCTTCGGCGGCGGCCCGGGCATGGTGCTGCGCATCGAACCGCTCGCGCGTACGCTCGACACGATCGTCGCGGCGGCGCCGCCCGGCGAGCGGCGGGCGATCGCGATCACGTCGGCTGCGGGCGCGCCCTTGCGCCACGCGACGGCCGAGCGCTTCGCCGCCCTCGATCGACTCGTCATCGTGTGCGGCCATTACGAGGGGATCGACGAACGCCTCGCGGCGCTCTACGGCGCCGAAGAGATCTCGCTCGGCGACTTCGTGCTCACGGGCGGCGAGATCCCCGCGCTCGCGATCCTCGATGCGACGATCCGCCTCGTCGCGGGAGCGATCAGCGACGATTCGCTGACCTCCGAATCGTTCGCGCACGGCGCCCTCGATGCGCCGGCCTACACCCGCCCGGCGATCTTTCGCGGGCTCGACGTCCCGGAGGTCCTACTCTCGGGCGATCACGCGAAGATCGCCGCCTGGCGGCGCGAGCAGTCGCGCGAGCGCACGCGCGCCCGCCGCCCCGACTTGCCGGGCGAAACCTGAGCACCCGAACCGGATACGAGATTGCCAGCGGCGAGCGGCCCGTGCTATGATCCCGAGGTTGTCCTGACGGGAGTCGCGCTACGCTTTCCGTCGCGCGTGTAGGCTAAGGAAATCATGAACGTCATCGACCTTCTCGAACGAGAGCAGCTCAAGGCCAGCATCCCGGAGTTTCGGCCGGGCGATACCGTCAAGGTCTTCTCGAAGATCGTCGAGGGCGGCAAAGAGCGCACGCAGATGTTCGAGGGCGTCGTCACGGTGCGCCGCGGCGGTCAGATCGGCGAGACGATTACGGTCCGCCGCATCTCGCACGGCATCGGCGTCGACAAGTCGTTCTTGGTTCACAGCCCCCGCGTCGAGAAGATCGAAGTGACGAAGCGCGGCATCGTGCGCCGCAGCCGCCTCTACTATCTCTCGGACAAGATCGGTAAGGCCGCGCGCATCAAAGAAAAGAAAGCGGTTCGCGCGTAGCGTGACCCCGCTCGAACTCTTCGGCCTCATCTGCGTCCTGGCCGTCGTCCGCGTGGCGATGACGTTGCGACCGGCTGCGGCCGGGAGCACGGCCGCCGTCGGCGCGGGTGCGCCCGTCGGTACGACCCGACCCGCCGGCGACTCGTCGTTCTCGACGGTCGTCAAAGAGTATCTCGACGCGTTCATCGTCGCGGGGCTCGTCGCGCTTTTCTTGATAACGTTCGTCGTCCGGACGTTCTACATTCCGTCGGGCTCGATGATCCCGACGCTGCAGATCCACGACGTTCTGCTGGTCAACGAGTTCGAGTATCGGCTGACGCAGCCCCACGATCAGGACATCGTCGTCTTCATGCCGCCCGTGCAGACCGATAACGATTTCATCAAGCGCCTGATGGCGAGCCCGGGCGACAGGCTGCGGATCCACGGCGGGATCGTCTACCGGAATGGTACGGCGCTGAACGAACCGTATGAAGCGCAGAAACCCGCGTACGAACTCGAAATCAAAAACTACGGCATCTACGTAGACGGCGCGCCGGTCGATCCGAGCCAGGCGAACATCCCACCGCGTTCGCAATGGACGTCGCCCGACACCGTGCCGCCGAATTGTTATTTCATGATGGGCGACAATCGGAACAATTCCGACGATTCGCACATTTGGGGCTTCGCGCAGTTGCACGGCAACTTCGTCAGCGGGCCGCAGCAGGGGAAGCCCGCGAGCTTTACGGGCCGTGCGTTCCTCGTCTTCTATCCGCTCGATCGCATCCACGTTCTGCGTTAGGTTCGGCGCGCGCGAACGCGGGAGCACCGGCTCCGTTCGCGAACTCGTGACGACGTGCATCTGCCCGTGCGCGTCCGAATCGGCTTTCGGATCGCGTGGCAACTCGCGCTCATCTTCTGCATCGGATTCGCGTTGTTCGCCTTACGCATCGGACGCGTCGATGGAACGTCCATGGTGCCGACGCTGCGGCCCGACGCGTTCGTCTTGCTCGACATTCGCACGGGGCCGCCGCAGCGCGGCGAGATCGTCGCATTCCGGCACGAGCGCGTTGGGCCGACGCTCTACGTCAAGCGCGTGATCGGGCTGCCCGGCGATCGCATCGCCATCGCAGGCGGCGTCGTCGTACGCAACGGCGTAAGACTCGACGAGCCGTACGTCACGCTGCGCGACGCGCGCGGCATGCGCGACGTGACCGTCCCGCCGGATGCGTACTTCGTGCTCGGTGACGATCGCCCGGCGAGCGAGGATTCGCGCGTGTGGGGTTTCGTGCGCGCGAGCGACCTCGAAGGCCGCGCCGTCGCCTCGCTCTGGCCGCCGGCCGCGATCGGTCTGGTTTCGACGGCGTTCGCGCTCGGCGTACCGCGTTCGGCACCGCGGACTCGGAACGCCGCGCATGGCTGAGAGCGAATGGGAGACGACGATCCAGTGGTTTCCCGGCCACATGGCGACCGCGATGCGGCGCCTCGGCGAGGATATCAAGGCGATCAACGTCGTCGTCGAAGTCGTCGATGCCCGCGTGCCCTCGGCCGGGACGAACCCCGCGCTCTTGAAGCTGACGGGGCAGCGTCCGCGCCTGCTCGTGCTGACGCGCGCGCAGCTCGCCGACCCGAAGCAGACGGAAGCATGGCTCGCCGCCTATCGCCGCGAGGGCCGCGAGGCGCTCGCGATCGATGCCAAGGATCGCGCGGGCGTCGCGCAGCTCAAAGCCGCACTCGAGAAGCTCGGCGCCGGGCGGCGCCACTCGCGTGCGATCGTCATCGGGATCCCGAATGCCGGGAAGTCGACCGCGATCAACGCCGTCGCCGGCCGCAACGTCGCGCGCGCCGAGGATCGTGCCGGCGTGACGCGCGCGCGGCAATGGTTCCGGATCGGCGCGCTCGAGATCATGGACACCGCGGGGATCCTCGTGCCGCGGATCGACACCTACGAACGGCAATGGAAGCTCGCGCTCGTCGGCGCGGTTCCGCGCGCACGCTTCGATGCCGAGGACGTCGTGCGCCGGTTCGCGACCTGGGCCGCGAGCAACGGGCTCGGCGAGGTTCCCGATTTGGACACGTACGCGCAATCTCGCGGCTTCATGCAGCGCGATAATATCGTCAACACGCACAATGCCGCGTGGGCGTACATCAAGGATTGGAACGACGGACGATTCGGACGCATGACGCTCGAGGCACCGCTCCCATGATCGATCCCCACAAGCGGCGCCTCGCGCGCGAACGCGAGCGCCGGCGGCTCGTCCGGCTGCATCGCTTCGAAGCCGAGGCCCGCGCGCGCGGGCTCACGCTCGTCGGCGGGATCGACGAGGTCGGCCGCGGCCCGCTCGCAGGGCCG
>CAZZYZ010000068.1:0-14520 GCA_964658425.1 Vulcanimicrobiota bacterium
ATGCATTACTGGAGACCGAAGACGCTGACCGAACCGTCGGTCGGCACGTAGACGTGGCCGCCGGCGACGAGCGGCGAGACGAGCGCGCCGCCGATCCACTGCGTCCCCGGCGTCTGCGTCCACGTTCCGGCCGCAGCGTTGAAGAGCGTGTGCCCCATGTTGAGTGCATCGAAGGCGTAGAGCGAGATCGTTCCGCCGCCGTTGCCCGGCGTCTTGAGTGCCCAAACGATCGAGGTCCCCGTCGTCGTGCCGTTCGAAGAAACGACCGGTTGCGAACCGCCGTCGCGGCACTCGAGACAGCCGACGTTCGCCGAACTTTGAATCACGAGCCCGGACGTCGGATTCCCGAGCGAATACGTGGAGATCGGCGCGCCGGTGCCGAGCACGATGTATTGCGCACCGTTCGGGCCCTGGAAATAGGCCGGGCCGCCGAAGAGCATGCCGCCGGTCGACCCCGACCAAACGGCTCCCGCATTGTTAGCTCGCTGGCCACCCATGGCGTCACGGTTGAGCAGATATTTTAGGCAACCGAGATTGTTAGCACTGCACTTCCCGCCTTGCACGAGCAAGTGAGGAATTGACCCGGGTTGATCGGGCAACACGACGACGCCGCCCGAGCCGAGATCTAGATCTGCGCCGGAGTCGGTTGCCGCTTGAGCCGGGGAAAAGAACGACGATGCGGCCATGTTGAGATTCCCCGGCGCTTTCAAGACCGACATAGCGAAGTTCGTCGTCCCATTGACCGGACCGTTCCCGGTTACGAAATAGATGTTGCCTTGCGCGTCGGCCGCCGGGCCGAAGCCGCTCATCCAAATCGCGCCGAGGTAGTAGTTGTTACCGGCGTTCGCGTTCGTCACATCGACGATATTGCCGGTCTGCTGCAAGGTCGATGCGCTGAACGCGACTTCCCAACCGTGGATGGTGCTCACATTCCCGTCGCAATGCGAAGAGAGACTCACGTAGATGTTGCCGTTCGCTTCCAAGAGCGCGCTGCGCTGGAAGTTGTATCTGGGATCGATCGACGCCGTGCCGCCCGTGGCGAGCGTCGTGGTTCCGGCGATCGGAACCGCCGTCTTTACGTCGTTCCCGTTCGCAAGCGAGATCGCGTGCAAGCGCATCGCAGCCGTGCCGTTCTCGTCGGTCGCGGCGACGAGGAACATCTGGTCCGCGGCACGATCGATGACGGGCGTTCCGTTGATGCCGATATTTGGATTGACGTCCGAGCAATTCGTATCTTTCCAACTCTGCGCCGTGATGCCGGCCGCGGCGTTGGTGAAGTCACGATGCCAGACGACGTTTCGCGTCTTCTCATCGAACGCGTACACCTGATCGGTGCTCGTCGAGATGACGACGAGATTGTGGCGGTTGCCGTCCGACGTCAGCTCGTTCGTGACGTAGAGCGGTTGGGCGTGCACCTTCCCGAACGCGGGCATCCCGCTCGGTGCCGTCAGCGTGGCGACGTTGTGGAAGGCGCTGCTTGCGACGTTGGCGGTGGTGAGCGTCGTCTCGTTCGGATACCAACCCGTGCGCATCGCGTTATCGTGGAACGTGAGCACGTCGAGATTGCTCGCGGTCGTCGCCGCATTGACGGCGATCGAGAGCGAGGCCTGATTTTTCTCAGCATCACTTATCGTAAACGTACACGTCCCGACCGCACTCGGCGTGACCGAGACGGTCGTTCCGGCGATCTTCGCAGTCGCGACGTTCGCGCAGCCGGCGATCGTATACGGCGCCGTGCCGCCCGAGATCGTGCTCGTCATCGCCGCCGCCGTCGTCGAGGTGAAGCTCAGCGATGTGGGCGCGACCTTCATGACGGCTTCGGCTTCATCGACCGTGACCGAGATCGACGCGACGATCGCGGGCGCCGACGAGTCGGAGAGGCTCATGACGCACGAGCCGGCGGCGACCGGTTTGATCGTAAGCGTCGCGCCCGATACGCTGCCGGTCGCAACGCCGTTGCAGCCGCTCACGCTGTACGGCGCTTTGCCGCCCGACACGGCATCGGCCTGCGCGGCCGACGCCGATGACGCGAACGTTACGTTCGCATTCGCAACGGCCAGCGGCGGTGCCGTCCCGATTCGGATTTTCGCCATCATGCCGCCGTCTTCGTGCGAGAGGATGTGGCAATGAAACAGGAAGGTTCCGACATCGATCGGATCCGTAAAATCGAGTAAGACCTTGACCGTTCCGGGGCCGCTCGTCGTCGCCGCTGGGACGTTGACGTTATCCATCACGTACTCTTGCGATTGCACGACGCCGTTGATCGCTTCGAGTAAGAAATGGATCTGGTGAATGTGGAACGTGTGCACTTGATTCGAAGTGTTCACGATCGTCCACTCTTCGGTCGTTCCGGTCTGTGCGTAAAACATCGGCGGCCCCGCGGGATCGTAAGCTTCGCCGTTGATGTGATTCTGATCGTCGTAGTAGATCGTGCGCGTCTGCGCGACTGCGAGCGACCGGAGCGCCGCAGCCGATCGAAAACGCGTCGCGACCGCACGGATGCCGATGCGCGCCGCCGGACTGACCCGACGGTGTGCGACGTAATCGGTGAGCGACGTCGTCGGATCGATCGAGGCGAGCGTCGCCGCCGGCATCGCGATCCCGGACGAACCGGCATCGAAACAGTTGGTGCGTAAGTAGGCTTTCGTGCCGCTCGGCGGCCCCGTCACGATAAATTCGACGCGGCTCGCCGGAGGCAGAACGTAATGCGAGACCGTCAGTGAAGCGGGCGTCCCCGTGCCGCTTCCGATCGGCACGCCGTCGATGGCGAGGATCTGCAGTTGCGTGTTATCGACCGCCACATCGAGATACGTATCCGCACCCGCGTTGACCATGCGCCAGAATTGCTTCTCGCCCGGGCGGATGCCGATCGACGGCTGCACCTGACCGTTGAGCGTCAGCGCGTGCGCCGCCGCTTCGGTCGTCGTACAATGCGTGCTCGCGACGACGTTCGACCGAAGGAACTTCCGATAGTTCGGATTGATGCTCAAGAACGGATTCCGCGTTGCCGCAGTCGTGCTGCCGCGAAGCTCGTCCGTAGCCCGGCCGGACATACCGGCCATCCCCGGCATCGACATACCGTGCACCGTCACGCCGTGCGCCATCGCAAAGTTCATCGCGGCGACCTGCGTCGTATTCGCGGCCGGCAGGACACCGCCGGCGAGGACGCCGTCGCGAGCGATGAGGATCCGCTCCTGCATGTTCGCGACTTGCGGCGCGACCTGTGCGATGCCGTCGATCACGAGCGCGCCCGACATCCCCGAGAGCGTCTGGCGCTCGGCTTCGCCGTGCGAGTGCGTGTGATACCAGTAGAGCCCCGTCGGATGATTCGTCGGGATGACGATCTGATAGTGAAGCGTTTGTCCCGGCTTCGCGAGCATGTCGATCGAGTCGTCGGCCGGAGCGTTCGGGCTCACGTGCAGCCCGTGATAGTGCAGGTTCGTATCGTTGCTGTAACCCGCGTTCGCGGGTGGTGCGGGCAGATTATTCGTGAGATTGACGTAGAGCGTGTCGCCCGGCACGAGGCGCAGGGTCGGCGGCGTGATCGAACCGTTGTACGAGAACTCCGGGTTGCCGGTCTTCGCGTCAGATTGCGCCGCGACGTTGAACGTCAGCGAACCGTTCGCACTGCGGAGCTGCACGGGATCGACGAGTGCATTCGCGGGTAGCGGCTTGGTCGGCGTCGAGACGGAGCTGCCGCCTTGCGGGCACGTCGTGCGATAGGGATGGTTCGCCGGAAGGCGGTTTTGCAGACCCCACTTGCAGGCGAGATAGCCTTCGACGCTCGCCGTTTCCGCGGCGGTGAGGTGGCGATCGTAGACGACGAATTCACCGAGTTGACCCGCGTACGGGATGATCGCCGCAGCGCCGATCCCCATCGCACCGATCTCGAGCGGATAGCTTCCGCTCACGGTCGTGCCGATGCCCGCATCGCTCGCGAGCAGCGTTCCGTTCTTGCTCAGCGATTGGATTTTGTTCGTCACGCTGCCGGACGCGGTCCAAAGCGACGGCCCGGTCGGAACGTCGTTCGCGGCGAGCCGGCCCGCTTCGAGGTTTCCGAAGTCGAAGTGTGAGACGCCGCCTTCCGAAAGCCGGAAATTCCACCGCGGATCGCCGCCGACCGCGCCGCTGAATGCGAGCGTCGCATCGGCATTCGTCGTTTGGTTGCTGACGAAAAAGACGGTCGATTCATTGAACAGATTCTTCGAGAACGACGTGTTCGCGCCGACGAGATATTGCGTCGGAGCGAAGACCGCGCTACCGAGCCCGTTGATACCGTTCGCGGTGTATGACGGCTGTGCGCCGGGAGTCGATTGGCCGAGCGAATTGCTCGTGCCGCTCGAATCGGTCCACCCCGCGATCTTCCCGTTCGCCATGTTGAAATTCGCCGGCAACGACGCATCGTACCACGCAGCGAGATTCGGTATCGTCTTCGGTGAGAAGACGCTCGGCGGAGGCGTCGCACCCCCGGTAAGCGCGACGACGCTGAGATTCGAGATCTCGTGGATCGAGCTGTACATGCCCGTGCCCGCGCCGAATCCGAAGAAAACTTTCGACGGCACGGCGGGCTGGCCCGCGACGCCGACGATCGACTGCGCGTAATAGGTGTTGAAGCCGTTGCCGTCGTGATAGTCGATCGCGACGCTCAGCGCGCCCGCCGGCGTGAGCTGTATCTGAAACGTCGGCGCGTTCGCCGGGCGTAACGTCGCATTCGGAAAATCGATCGCCTTCGCAAGACTCGACGCGACTCCCGATGCATTCGTCGCACCGCCGAGATAGGCCCAAGCGATACTCGCGGCGCCGCGCGCGGCGACCGTCTCGGGAACGTCTCCGGGACCGCCGGTCCGTCCTTCGGCGTGGTTACTCCAGCTGCCGTACTGATCGATCCCGACGCCGAGATAGGTGTTCGGCATGCCGGTCACCGGAGCGCCCGTGCTCGTCGTCCCGGGCGCGTATGCGAGCGCACCGCCGCGAGCGCCGGCCGTCGTCGGCCGCGGCTTCGTCGCATCGGTCAGGATAAACGACGAACCGTCGGCGGTGCCGTCATAGGTCGAATCCGTAAACGTAAATTGCAGGCCGTTCGCCGTGGATACCGGCGTATTTGAGATCACTGCCGTGTTCACGTGCGAGACCGCCGAGGAAAGGCGGAGCGCGCCGTGTCCGGCGGCGTCGACGGGCGCCGCGCTGCCGCACGCCGGAAGCGACGTTGACGGCGTCGCGCTCGTCCCGGCCGTGAGGCACGCCGGCCCGATCGTCGACCATCCATTTGCGGTCGTCGTCGCGTTCGTAAAACTCTCGGTCGCAAGCGTCGCTCCGCTTGCGGTCACGGCCGCTATCGCGAGCGCGCGAAATTTCTGTTCGCGAGAGACCGCGCGCGTCGGCGTGAGTATCGGTACGAGACTCGCCGCGGGCGCGGGCACCGACGGCGCCGCGACACCCGTTCCACCGATAAGCGATACGACGAACGAGGCGAGCGTGATCGATGACGCGATTTTGCCCAAACGCAAAGCGAGAAGCTTCGAAAACACGAGCATCTTCCTACGAACGAATCAAGACGAAATCGATCCCCACCAAAAGCATGGCAGAGGATTTAGGGATATCGACGACCTTTGCGCATGCACCGGCGCAGAACAAAAAGTCGCGATAATGCGAAGATACGCGAAGGAAGCGAGCCTGTCTACAGTCGAGAGCGTCACTTTGTTTAACTACTGCATCGTCGATTCTACCTAAGTAATGACAAATAATCGTAGCTTCGGACGTGCGAGATTGGGCGCGAGTTTTTCCCATCAAAGCGGCACGAGGTAGTTCGTAGGCGGGAGCACCACGATGCGCCGTGCAACGCGCCGTCCGGCCATGCCCGCGATCTCCGAGAACCTCGATTTCGAACCGACGCCGTCGATGCTCGTAGCGATTCTCGGCGAGCTCGACGAGCTCGGATCGAGCGGCGGCGGTGCGATCGACGGCGCCGCGCGCCGCGCCGCGCTCGTAACGTATGCGAACGCATCGAAGCGCGCGGACGGCGAGTTCCCACGGCGTTGGCGGTACGACTATCGCACGCTCGATTTCGAGGATATCCGATGGGCGAGCGGCGGCGCGCGCGTCCCGGCGCTGCCTCGGCATCGGCCCGTCGCGTCGAACGATGACGCCGCGCAAGACGCCCCGGCGCTCGCCGTCGAGAATGCGGGTGGCCTCTTCCATCTCGGCGCGATCGTCCTCGAGCCCGCCGTAACGCACGGCGATCCGCGCGTGACGATCACCTCGCTCGCGCGCGCGCTGCGCGATCCCCGAACGCGGGCAGGGATGGAGCGAACGCATCGACGGATCGTCGCACCCGATATCGATCGCTTCGTCGCACTTTCGAACGCGTTCCAGAACTGCGGGGCGTTCGTCGATATCCCGGACGGCGTGACGCTCGATGCGCCGCTGCAGATCGTTTGGTCGGGGCGCCCGGGCGAAGCGAGCGCCGTCTTCCCGCATACGGTCGTGCGCGTCGGGCGCGGTGCCCGTGCGACGATCGTCGAGCGGCACGTCGGATCGAACGCGTCGTTCATCGCGGGCACGGTCGAGATCGATCTCGGCGACAGCGCGCAACTCGATTACGTCGTCGTACAGCAGGCCGATGAAGGCGCGCGCATCGCGATACGCCGCGGCGCGCGGTGCGGTGCAGGGGCGCGGATCGCGTGGCATCTCGCGGAGCTCGGCGGTGGCCTCGTGCGGAGCGTCGTCGACGCACCGCTCGCGAGCGAGCGAGCGAACGTCGAATGCAATGCGCTCTACTTCGCGCGCGGGTACGGGAACGTCGATCTCGCTCTCGGGTTCGACCATCGCGAACGGCTGACCGCATCGCGCTCGGTCGTGCGCGGCGTGCTTTCGGGACACGGCCGCGCGCGCGTACACACCGGCGCGCGGGTTCGCTCGAAGATCGGACGCGCCGACGTATCGCTTGCCGACGATGCGCTCGTACTCTCGCGCGAAGCGAACATCATCGCGAAGCCGGCCTTCGAGATCGCAGAACACGACGTCGGCATCCGTCGCCGAACGTCGATCGGGTCGCTCGACGAGGAGACGCTCTTCTACGTGCAGCAACGCGGCGTGCCGCGCTCGACCGCAGCGCGCATGATCGCGCTCGCATTTTTCGAAGCGGCGATCGTGCGCTTCCCGGGCGAAGCGCTGCGCGATGAAATTCGTACGGTACTCGACGAGCATCTCGACACGATCGCCGAGACCTTCGAGTGAGAAATGCGACGTTCAGTAGGGGGCGTCGGGCTTGACGAGCTAACCCAAGTGCATGCCACGCCTCGCGCTTTTTCTCGTCTTCATCGCCTTACTCGTCTCTCCGGCATCGAGTGCGCCGACGTCGCGAAGCGACGTAACCAAAGCGACGTTATCGAACGGCTTGCAAGTCGTGATCGTGCGCAACACGCTCGCGCCCGTCGTGTCGACCGTCATGACGTACCTCGTCGGCACGCGCGATGATCCGTCAGGCTTTCCGGGGATGGCGCACGCGCAAGAGCACATGATGTTCCGCGGGACGAAGCAGCTCTCGACGAGCGAGCTCGGGACGGTCGCGACGGCGCTCGGCGGAAATTTTAATGCATCGACGTCCGATACGTTAACGCAACTCTCGTTCACCGTACCTGCGTCGAACCTGGATGCGATCTTGCGGATCGAATCGGATCGCATGTCCGACATTCTCGACGCGCAGAGCGAATGGCAGAACGAACGCGGCGCGATCGAGCAAGAAGTGCTCCGCGACGAGTCGACGCCCGGCGGCGATTTTTTCGCGGACGCGCAGGCGATCGCATTCGCGGGAACGCCGTACGCGCATCAAGGCGTCGGCACGGTCGCGGCATTCAATCGCCTCACCGGGCCCGAACTCAAGAAGTTCTACGAGCGCTGGTACGCGCCGAACAACGCGGTATTCGTGATCGCCGGAAACGTCGATCCCGCGGCGGTTCTCGCCCAGGTGCGGGCGCGTTTCGAATCGATTCCGAAGCGGCCGGCCGCATCGCACGCCCCCGCTCGCCTCGCAGCGCTGCATCGCACGAACATCACGCGCCCGACGACCCTCGTCTATCCGCTCGCCGCCGTCGGCTTTCGGTTACCGGGTATCGAGAGCCCGGATTTCTTGGCCGCGTTCGTGCTGCAGCAGATGCTCGGTTCGGAACGCGGCCCGTTCCGCGCGCTCGTCGATTCGGGTGCGTCGATCGATGCGGAGTGGACGCCGTTACCGTATCTGCCCGTCGGCCAACTCGCATTCGCGACGGCGGCGCTGCCCCAGGGCGGCGATCCCTCGGCGATGGCCAAGCGCCTCGAACGGATCGTCACCGAGTACGCGCAACACGGCGTACCGCGCGAGCTTTTCGAGACGACGAAACGGCAGGCGATCTCGGGCCAGGAGCTGAGCCGCAATTCGATCGCGTCGCTCGCTTCGGATTGGTCGACGACGATCGCGCTCGATAACGAACCGTCGATCGAACGCGAGCAGCAACTGATCGCGGGCGTGACGCTCGCCGACGTCGATCGCGTCGCGAAGCGCTACCTCAACGTCGATCATGCGATCGTGGGAGCGCTCACGCCCTCGGCCGATGCGAGCAAGAATGCCGCCGCCGCGCCGCCGCAACTCGGCACGGAGAAACCGCTCGCGGCCGCGCAGGCACCGGCGCAGCATCTCCCGCCGTGGGCGGCCGATCTGCTCTCGCAGATCGCGGTCCCGCCCTCGGGCCTAACGCCCGTGCGCAGCACGCTGCCGAACGGCATCACGCTCATCGTCCAACCCGAGACCATCTCCGATTCCGTCTTCCTCTTCGGCGCCGTAAAGAGCAACGCGGATCTCCAAGAACCGGCGGGGCAAGAAGGCGTGGCATCGGTCCTCGAAACGATGTTCGATCTCGGCACGCAAACGCAGGATCGTGCAGCGTTCCAACGTTCGCAAGACGAGATCGATTCGCAGATATCGGCCGGCACGAGCTTCGGCATTCAGACGACGGCGAAATCATTCGCGGGCGCGGTCGGACTGCTCGCACAGAACGAGCTCCATCCGCGTTTCGAAAGTGCGACGTTTGGGATGGCGCGCGAACGCGCATCGCAAGAACTGGCGACCGCCCTCAACAGTACGGGGACCGTCGCGACGCGCCGGCTCAATTCGAAGCTGCTGCCGCCCGGCGACCCGACGCTCCGCGAACCGACGCAAGCCGCGCTCGGACGCCTGACGCTCGATTCGGTCAAGAGCTACTACGATCTCACGGTGCGACCCGATCAGACGACGATCGTCATCGTTGGAAACATCTCGCCCGATGCCGCGCGCGCGACGGTCGAGCAAAGTTTCGGCGCGTGGCGCGCGCCGGCGACGCAGGCGATGAGTCTCGATCTGCCGCCCGTTCCGCAAAACGAGCCGAGCGAAGAGAAGCTCACGCTTCCGATCGGGCAAGACAGCGTGACGCTCGCGGAGATGATCCCGCTCCCCCGTACGGCGCCGTCGTACTACGGTCTCCAGCTCGGGAACGCGGTGCTCGGCGGCGGCAGCGTCAGCCCGGAACAGAGCCGCCTCTTTCGCGATCTGCGGCAGAACGCCGGGCTCGTGTACAGCATCGCATCGGAATTGCAGACGCAAGATTCGCGAACGCGCTTCTCGATCGATTTCGCTTCGTTGCCGGGCAATCAAGATCGCATCGTCTCGATGATCGACGATCAAGTCGAACGACTCAAGACGCAACCCGTCGGCTCGTTCGAGCTCTCGCTGATTAAAGCGTCGATCGTTCGCAAGACCGTGATCGGCGATGCGTCGATCGAATCGATCGGATCCTCGATGCTTGGGTACGCATCGAGCGGACTGCCGCTGGACCAAAGCCGGATCGATGCGGAACATATTTTGGGCACGAGTGCCGAGGCCGTGCAAGCCGCATTCGCGGGTTTCGTGCATCCGAAGAGCTTCGTGAAACTCGTCGTAGGTTCGTAGCGGCGGCGTACTTAAAGAAAAGGGAACATGACGGCGTCTGACCAGGAAGCGAGAAGAAGCGGCGATGTTACGTCTCTTCTCGTGTGCCGCGAATCCCCATACCCACCCGATAGCGGCGCACCACTACGGATGTGGCAACACGTCAACACGCTCGCGTCTCTCGGTGACGTTCACGTTTTTTCCATCGGCGAGTTGGACGATCGACCTCACGAAATGCCTATTGCGAAGAGTTGGCAACACTTCGACCCTCGCTCGCTACCCGAGGCGCGAGAGAACGTCATCGCGAGGATCTATCGCGTTCTCCGGCCTCCGGAGTATCCCGTTCGGGGTCGTAAAGCGAACAACGAGCTGGATTCAGCACTTCGGGAGCTCGTCGATCGCGTAAAACCGGATGTGGCGATCGTGTCGCACTGGCGAACGGCGTACCCTACCGCTTTGCGCAGCGTACCGCACGTCGTCGTCGATGCGCATAACATCGAATGGAAGCTGCGCGCGGATGGGGCGTTCCCGATGGCGTTCAAGCGCTTTCGGAGGTTCAAACTTTGGCATTTCAAACGTCGCGAAAAGCGTCTCTACGAATCGGCAGATAGCGTCTGGGTGACCGGCGAGCCGGATCGAGAAGTCCTCAAGCGCTTCGCGCCTCGGAGTACGTCGAAGATCGTTCCGAACGCTCTCGATACAGATAGCTTTACACGCATGCACGACCGAATTGCAGAATCACCAATCGATGAAGAATTTTCGGTGCCAACGATGATTTTCGTCGGATTTTTGAGCTACAAACCGAACGAGGCGGCTGCATACACCTTAATCGACGAAGTTTTACCGATCGTTGCCGGCCGATTTCCCGACGCACGCTTGATGATCGTGGGACGTAGTCCATCTCCAGAATTGCGAAATCGCGCTGAAACCGCAAAAAACGTTACGCTGGCATCCGACGTCCCGGATGTAAAGCCGTATCTCATGAGTGCGACGGTCGCCGTGATGCCGCTACAAATCGGTGGAGGGACGCGCTTGAAGATTCTCGAGGCATTCGCATCGAGCGTTCCGATCGTCAGTACATCGAAAGGGGCCGAAGGCATATCGCAGCGCGGTCTCGAGTCGCTGATACTGGCGGAAAACTCAAAGGCAATCGCCGATGCCGTGATCAGCTTGATGGAAAACCGCGATCTGAGAAACGATCTTGTACACAGAGCCTTGAGCGTCGTTGAAGACGAGTATTCTTGGAAAAGCGTCGCCCGTCGCTTGCCGGCCGCACTGACGTAGCAATCTTGACATCGAACATACGTTCGACTATAGTGGCGTCCCATGCCTTCAGCCGGACGCTACGCCGAGCTCCACTGTCGTTCGAATTTCTCGTTTCTCGAGGGCGCATCGCACCCTGAGGAACTCGTAGAGCATGCGGTCACCCTTGGCATAGAGGCGCTCGCGCTGACGGACCGCGACGGCCTCTACGGGGCCGTGCGATTCGCCAAGCATGCGAAACAGGCGAGGCTCGGTGCGATCGTCGGGGTAGAGCTGACGCTCGATACTCCCGAACTCCGGCCGAAACATCGGCGCACCCTATCGGCCGCCGAGTCGGCCGCCTTACCACGCATCGTCTTGCTCGCCGAAAATGCGGTTGGGTATGCGAATCTCACGTGCGCGATCTCCGCCGCACAGTTGCGTGGTCGCAAGCGCGATGCTCGCTTGCGCTTCTCCGATCTCGATGGAAAGACGGGCAGCCTCATCGCGCTATCGTGTTCGGCGCACGGCTATGCAGAGGAAGCACTCTTACGCGGCGATGATGGAGCTGCGCGCGAGCGATATACGCTTCTCGCCGCGCTTTTCCCGAACGCATTTTTCGTCGAACTGCAACACCACTTTCGTCGAGAAGACATGCGACTGATCGATTCACAGATATCGATCGCAGACGAACTCGGGCTTCCGTACGTCGCCACGAACGGCGCATCGTACGCGAAACCCGAAGATGCTTTTCTCTGCGACGTACTGACGTGCGTAAAATATAAAACGAGCTTGCAACGTGGCGATACTCGGCTCTTGCCCAACCATGAATACTATCTGAAAACTCCTCAGCAGATGATGCAGATTTTCGCTTCGCATCCGCTTGCGATCGCCAACACGATCGCGATCTCCGAGCGCTGCACGTTTCGACTCGAGAAGCTGGCAGGGCAATTTCCGCTCTTCCCGATTCCGGAGAATGAGACGAGCACGCACTCATATCTGCGAACGCTCGTATTTCGAGGCGCTCGGGACCGATATGGATTCCCGCTCGCGGAAAACGTAGAACGACAGCTCGAATACGAACTCGGAATCATCGCGCGCATGAGCCTGGCGGGTTACTTTCTCGTCGTTTGGGATATCGCTCGCGAAGCTCGTGATATCGGCGTCCTCGCGCAAGGCCGCGGTTCGGCTGCGAACTCAGCCGTCTGCTACGCTCTCTACATTACGGCCGTCGATCCCGTCAAAATGGAACTGCTCTTCGAACGCTTTCTCTCCGAAGAGCGCAACGAGATCCCCGATATCGATATCGATTTCGCGCATCAGGATCGCGAGAAGATCATTCAGTACGTGTACGGCAGGTACGATCGCGAGCACGCCGCCATGACGGCCGAGGTTATCACCTATCGAACGCGGTCGGCCATTCGCGATCTCGGCAAAGCCCTCGGCCTCTCGCTCGCGCAAGTCGATGCCGTCGTACAGGAATACGACGCGCGTGAATCGCTCGCGGGCGCCACGGGTGCCGAGTACGACGGGCGCAGCAACCTTCCCGATTCCGTCACGCGTAGGCGCGATCTCGATGCGGGTTCGAATCAGCGCCGTTCTCGCGCGACGGCAAACGATCAACCCGCCCAAGCGAAGGGTGGCCGAGCGTACGCACCCGGCTTTGAGAGCGTCGACGATGCGTCGGCAGCGCAAGAGATCGAAACACACCTCGATCTCCGGTCGAACGAAAACAAGAAGCCTTGGGCGTTCTACGGCTTCAAGAGCAAAGATTTCGGAGCCGACCCGGATCCCGACGTTCGCGGGCCGCTCGGCGGCCCGACGGGCGCGTTATTGCTGGCACTCTGTCGCCGCGTCGACGGATTTCCGCGCCACATGGGGATCCATTCGGGCGGTATGGTCCTCACGCGCGATCCGCTCATTTCCGTCGCGCCGGTCGAGTGGGCATCGATGCGCGATCGAACGATCGTGCAGTGGGATAAGGACGATCTCGCCGATCTCGGCCTGATCAAAATCGATCTGCTCGGGCTCGGGATGCTCTCGCTGCTTCGAGATGCGTTCGAGATCCACGCGAAACATCACGGTGAGGCAAATCGAATCACGCTCGGGACGGTCCCTCATGACGACGTTCCGACGTACGAGATGCTGCAGCGTGCGGACTCGATCGGTACGTTTCAAGTCGAGTCGCGCGCACAGCAATCGATGCTTCCACGGCTCAAGCCCGCATGTTTTTACGATCTCGTGATGCAGGTCGCCATCATCCGCCCGGGTCCGATTCAAGGCGACATGATCCACCCGTTCCTTCGCCGCCGCAACGGTCTTGAAGACGTCACGTATCCCCATCCAAAACTGAAGCCGATCCTCGAACGGACACTCGGCGTGCCGCTCTTTCAGGAGCAAGGGATGCGCATGGCGATCGAGGCGGCCGGCTTCTCTCCCGGCCAAGCAGACCAACTGCGACGAGCCATGGGACACAAGCGTTCCCGCGAGCGGATGGCCGAGATCTATCCGAAGCTCGTCGATGGGATGGTGCAGAACGGCATCGATCGGGAGGCCGCGCATCAGCTCTTTCATATGCTCGAGGGATTCGCGGATTATGGCTTTCCGGAGTCGCATGCCGCGAGCTTTGCGTTGCTGACGTATGCATCGTCGTATATGAAATGCCATCACCCCGCGATCTTTCTCGCCGCGATCCTCAACGTTCAACCGATGGGCTTTTACTCGACGGAAGTACTCGTCAACGACGCCAAGCGCCACGATGTCGTCGTGAAACCCGTCGCCGTCAACGCGAGCGAGTTCTGGACGACGGTCGAGGCGGATGGTTCGACGCGCCTCGGTTTTCACGTCGTACGCGGCTTAGGCGAAGCTCAGCGGCAACGGCTGCAAGCGACGATCGCCGAGGGACCGTTTACGGATCTCGATGCGTTCGCGGCCCGCACCGAGCTCACGAAAGAAGCGCTCGAGAATCTTGCCATTGCGGGCGCGTTCGAGCCCTGGTTTGCAGCCCGACGCGATGCGATGTGGGCGCTCCGAGGGCTGAACGAACGAGACGCGCGCGGAGAACTCGGCCGAGCGATGGCGACCATCGATGAACCTCTTCCGGTGTTCGATGCGCTCTCGCCATTGCAAATAACGACCTTCGACATCTTCGGGACGGGAGTGACGACCGGGGCCCAGCCGATCGCACACTTTCGCAAACAGCTCGACGACTTCGGGGCCGTCGGCGCCGGCCGGCTCGCAGATCTTCCCGACCGTCTCGTCTGTCGCGTCGGCGGTCTCGTCATCACGAGACAGCGGCCCGGAACGGCCAAAGGCTTCGTTTTCTTGACGCTCGAGGACGA
>CAZZYZ010000069.1:0-14414 GCA_964658425.1 Vulcanimicrobiota bacterium
CGCCGCACGCGGCGAGTGCGAGGCAGAAAAGCCCGAGGAGCGTTCGGATCTGCATCATCGCGACGTTCTTCGAAGCCCGAGCGCATCGCTTCCGCTCATCGCTTTCTGTGCGCCGCTCCACGCGGCGGCAGGGAGGGCGCGGGCGCAACACAAGAAGCATTGACGTGACTCGTCTGCCGATCGCTCTCGCCGCCCTCTGCATTTGGGCCGCGTGCTCCGCCGCGGCACCGCTCCGTGCGCAACCCGCTCCGCCAGTCTCTTCGACGCCGGCGCCGCAGCCCGCATCGCCCCCGACGCCCTCGGCCGCTCCCGCTCATCATCGACGCTTCAACATCGATCGCTTTTACAAGGGCGGCGATACGTACTACGCCGCCGACATCTCCGTCTCGCCCGGGATTGGGAACGAGTTCCATCCGAGCGCGGCGCAGGGTGCGCCGAGTTCGTTCAGCGCGTGGACGATCGGCGAAGCGATCATCCTAAGGAAGATCAAATTCGTGACGACGACGGACTTTCGCTCGTACGTCTATCGCCACACGCAGCGCGATGCCGCGGCGCTCTGCCCGAACGCGAGTGAGCCCGGCTGCGTGACGGTCGTCGGAAACTCACGCTCGCAGACCAACGTCGCGGCCTTCAACGCGCGCGAGACCGAACTCGAGAACGTGTACGCGATCGAAGTGCCGCTCGGGTTCTACCTCGGCGCCGCCCGGATGTCGAAGTTCAATGACTACGGTTACAGTTCGCTCTCGGGCTTCGGCTACGGCATCGGGCGGATGCCGCGCATGGCGGAGCGCGTCTCGCCGTATTTCAATCTGATCTCGTACTCCAATCTCGGCGGCAACGTCGCGACGCCGGCGGGGAAGGTCGGAATCAGTTATCGCGGCGTGCATTATCGCGCGGGCATGGTATTCGGCGTCGGACCGCGCTTCTTCGTCGACGCCGGCACGATCGGCACACGCTTGCGTTCGCGTGCGGACGCGCCGGCGGACATTCACGAGACCGCGGGCTACGCCGGGATCGGCTATCGCTACTGAGCGCTAAGGAACGCTCGACGGCGAGCCGCGCTCGCCTCATGGCGCTGCTCCTCGACCGCCTTTCGGCGCTGCTCGTGAACGCATCGCGTCGGTGTCGTTCCGTTTAGGATTCGCCGCTTGTCGGCAAGCGAAGAGGGACACGTCAGGAGAGACCCGGTGAGCATCACGACGCCCGCACGCACGACCGATGAGATCAACGCGAAACCCGGATCGAATTCCGGCACGAAACCCGCACCGCCGTGCACGATCGTGATCTTCGGCGCAGGTGGCGATCTTACGAAGCGGTTGCTCATGCCCGCCCTCTACGATCTCGCCGCGAGTTCGCTGTTGCCGGACGAGTTTTCGATCGTCGGCGTCGATCACAACGCGAGCAACGCGAAGGACTGGGGGCAGAGCCTCACCGAGACGATGCAGTCGTTCGTCGGCGCACGCTCGGGCGCGTTCCATCCCTCGAAGCTCGATGAAACGACCTGGTCGTTCATCACGAGCCGTCTGCATTACGTAACGGCCGATTTCGAGAACGCGCAGAGCTTCAAGAAGATCGGCGAGACGCTCGGGGAGATCGAGCGCACCACGCACTCGGCGAGCGCGATCTTCTATCTCGCGGTATCGCCGCGCTTTTTCGGGCCGATCGTCGACAATCTCGGCGCAGCGAAGCTGCTCGATGAGCCGAACGGAACGTTTCGCCGAGTCATCATCGAGAAGCCGTTCGGCGCGGACGAGCCTTCGGCGAGAGCGCTCGACGCGCGCATCCTCGCGGTTATGGACGAGAGCCAGGCGTATCGCATCGATCACTTCCTCGGCAAGGAAGCCGTGCAGAGCATCATGGCGCTGCGTTTCGGCAACGGGCTCTTCGAGCCGATGTGGCGCCGCGAATACGTCGATCACGTGCAGATCACGGCGTCGGAGACGGTCGGCGTCGAGGAGCGGGCCGGCTTTTACGAAGCGACGGGTGCGCTGCGCGATATGGTGCCGAACCATCTCTTCCAACTGCTCGCGACGACCGCGATGGAACCGCCGAATTCGTTCGACGCACAGGACGTGCGCGATGCAAAGAGCACGTTGCTCGGCGCCGTGCAGCCGGTCCGGCCGACCGACGTCGTTCGCGGGCAATACGCGCCCGGAACGAACGAGGGGAAGGCGGTCCCCGGATATCGCGACGAGCATGGTGTCGCGCCGACGAGCGTCGTCGAGACGTACGCCGCGATGAAGGTCCGTATCGAAAATTGGCGTTGGAGCGGCGTCCCGTTCTATCTACGTACCGGCAAACGCCTGAAGACCCGCCTCACCACGATCGCGATCCACTTCAAACCCGCGCCGTATCAGCTCTTCCGCGACACGCCGGTCGACGAGATGACGCCGAACGTGACGACGCTGCAGATCGATCCGCTGCAAGGCATGACGACCGATTTCAGCGTCAAGGTACCCGGCCCGACCATGAAGCTCGGGCGCGTCGCGACGTCGTTCCGGTACGGCGATTTCTTCGCGGAGCCGCCGAACGTCGGCTACGAAACGCTCATCTTCGATTGCATGCGCGGCGACGCGACGCTCTTCCAACGCGCCGATCACATCGAGACCGGCTGGCACGCCGTGCAGCCGGTCCTCGACTCGTGGGCGAAGGGCGAAGGCTCCGTCGACGCCTACGCCGCAGGCAGCGAGGGTCCGAGCAGCGCCGCGCTCATGCTCGCACGCGACGGCCGTACGTGGCTACCGCTCGTCAACGAACTCGCAAACGAGCCGGCCGCCAAAAGATAACGCTTCGGCCACGAGGCGCCCCGTCTCAGAGGATGTCGCGAAATTCGAGCGGGAACGCGGGGAATGCGGCGAGTGCGTACGAGCGATCACGCGCGATTACGATTCGTTTCCGGTATTCGCTCCGGTCGGGATCGCAAAAAACGCGGAGACAACGGTCGATCACGTCGACGATCCAAACCTCGGGGATCGCATGGGCGGCGTATATCGGAACCTTGCGAGTGAGATCGAACATGCGCGACGTATCGGAGACTTCGACGACCGCAAAAACGTCCGTCGCGATCGGATGGCGCTCTTTGTAGAGCGAACTCGGGCGCCGGACGATCGCGAGATCGGGCCCGGGCTCCGACGCATCGCCGAGCGTGATCGGAAGCTGACAGCGGACGATCGCAACGTCGGCGAGTGCGATCGTCCAAAGGTGGGTTGCCGCCGTCACCGCACTCGCGTGCGGCGCTTTCATCGGAGCCACGGGCTCGATCAACGCGCCGTCAATGAGTTCGAGACGCGCGTCGGGCGCGAATATCCCGGCGTCGCCCATGCGCCGGTATTCTTCGACCCTGATGCAGTGGGGTACGCGCGAGGTCGACATATCACTCATGCGGGTATCGCTCCGATCGATTGCCCCGCCGTATCCCGTCGTTTCGCCGAGAAGCCGACCCGGACCCAGCACGACCGCGCCCTCGTGCGGCTACGGCGGGGTCGGCGGCCCGTCCGTCGCGAGGCGTTGTTGACGGGATTTTTTCGAGCGACCCTTCATGCGGTCGCCGAGTTCGTTGATGATGACGTAGAGCGCGGGGACGACGATCAGATTGAGGAGCGTCGAGACGATCATGCCGCCGATCACGGCCGTGCCGAGCGAATGGCGGCTCGCGGCGCCGGCGCCCGTCGCGAACACGAGCGGCAATAGCCCGAGGATGAACGCGATCGACGTCATGAGGATCGGCCGCAAGCGCGTGGCCGACGCTTCGATGACGGCCTCGATCAGCGGCTTTCCCGCTTCGCGCTGCTGGTTCGCGAACTCCACGATGAGGATCGCGTTCTTCGCCGCGAGTCCGATCAGCATCACGAAGCCGACCTGTGCGTACACGTCGCTCTGAATGCCGCGCAGATCGAGCGCGCCGAAGGCGCCGAGCAACGCCGCGGGGACCGAGAGCAAGATCACGAGCGGATCGCCGAGGCTCTCGTAGAGTGCCGCGAGCACGAGGAACACGACGATGATGCCCATGCCGAAGATGAGGATCGTCGCCGAACCCGACGACGTTTCGTCGAGCGAGATACCGGTCCACTCGTACGCGTAGCCCGGCGCGAGCAGCTTCTTCGAGAGATTCTGCATCGAGATCAGCGCTTGACCCGAACTCTTCCCCGCGCCCGGGCTTCCCAAGATCTCGACGGAACGGGAGAGCTGATAGTGCGTGATGTTCGGCGGCTCGAGCGTCGAAGAGATTCCGAGCACGCTCGCGAGCGGGACCGTCGACGTGCCCGACGCGATCGAGCTGGTCGAGGTAGTGCCGGTCGTGGGCGTCGTGGTCGTCGCGGTCGTTCCGGAGGGCGTCGTGTACGACGTGACGCCGGAATTCGGGACGTTCACGCCGAGCAAATCGCTGCGCTGCGAGCGATACGGCGCATCGTTCTGTACGTAGACGCGATAGGTGCGATTCTTATACGTAAAATTATTGACGTAATCGCTTCCGAACGTGGTCGAGATCGCGGTGAAGACGTCGCCGATCGCGGCACCGAGCTGCTCGACTTCGGCACGCTTCACCGTCGCCTCGTACGTCGGCGACGTCGCGCGGAACGACGTGTAGACGGCCTTGAGGTCGCCTTCGGAATTCGCCGCGCCGAGGATCTTGCCGGCCTGTGCCTGGAGCGCGTCGATCGTCCCGGCGCCCTTATCCTCGAGTTCGTAATCGAAACCGCTCTGCGTCCCGAGCCCTTGGATCGCCGGCGGATTGAAGAGCTGGACCGATGCGGAGCTGAGCGTTGCGAGTTTCGGCGAGAGATCGGCGAGCACGCCCTGCGCGGAATCCGCCGCCGACTTCCGATCGCCCCACGGTCGCAGCGAGAGGAAGACCAGGCCTTGATTGGGCGCGTTCGCGCCGAACGATGCGCCCGCGACGGCGAACACGGAGACGACGTTCGGATTCGCTTCGGCGATCTTCTCGATCTGCTTGATCGCATCGTCCGTGACGTTGAGCGACGATCCTTCGGGGGCTTGAACGAGCCCGAAGAGCACGCCTTGGTCTTCGTCGGGGATGAAGCCGGTCGGCGTCAAGATCGAGAGCAGATACGTCGCGCCGAGCACGACGAGCAGCGCGAGCGCGACGAGATACCGGAGCCGAATGACCACCGGTAACGCGCGCCGGTAGAAGTCGCGCAGCCGGTCGAGCCCGCGATTGAAGAGCCGGAAGACGATGAATTTCGGCTTCTCGGAATCGCCGATGAGGAGCGCCGCGAGCGCGGGCGTCAGCGTGACCGCGACGAGCGCCGAGATTGCGATCGAGAACGCGATCGTGAGCGCGAACTGTTTGTAGATCTCGCCCGTCGTCCCGGGCAAGAGCGCGGTCGGGATGAAGACGGCGAGGAGCACGAGCGACGTGGCGATCACGGCGCCGACGATCTCGCGCAGGCCTTCGATCGTGGCGTCCTGACGCGAGCGATCCTTCGACGTCTCGATGACGCGCGTGATGTTCTCGATCACGACGATCGCGTCATCGACGACGAGCCCCGTCGCGAGCGTGATCCCGAAGAGCACGAGCGAATTGATCGAGAACCCGAACGCCTTGACGAATGCGAACGTCCCGACGAGCGAGATCGGAATCGTGATGACCGGGATGAACGTCGTTCGCAGATCTTGTAAGAAGAGGTAGATCGTCGCGACGACGAGCAGGATCGCGATCACCAGCGTGATGATCACTTCGTTCGTCGACTCTTGCACGAAGAGCGACGTATCGTAGGGGATCGCGTAATCGACGCCCGCGGGGAACGTCGGCTTGAGCTCCGCGAGCCGTGCGCGGATCGCCTTCGAGAGCGCGAGCGTGTTTGCGCCGCTGTTCTGCTGGATCCCCATGCCGATCGTGGCTTTGTTTTTGAAGAACAGATTGCTCGTGTAATCGTCCGCGCCGAGCTCGGTTCGCGCGACCTGAGAGAGGCGCACGATCGAACCGTTCGCACCGTGCTTGACGATGATCCGGCCGAACGCCGCCGCCGTCGCGAGCTGCCCCGGGACGTGAACGGTCGTCGTGTATTGCACTTGATCGGACGACGGCTCCGCACCGACCGACCCGGCCGGGACCTGCACGTTCTGCGCCGCGACCGCCGCCGTCACGTCGGCGGGGCCGAGGCCGAAGAATTGGAGTTTCCGCGGATCGAGCCAGATCCGCATCGCGTACTTGCGCTCGCCGAAGATCGTCGCCGAACTCATGCCGCTAAGTCGAAGCAGCGGATCCTTAACGTTGAGGTTGAGAAAATTACTGAGATCGAGGAGCGTCTCGTTCGGATCGCTCGACGTGAAGGCGATCGCCATGATGAACGAACCCGAGGTCTTCGTGATCTGCACGCCCGTCTGCGTGACCGAGCTCGGTAATTGCCCTTGCGCGTCCTGCACGCGATTCTGCACGTCGACCGCGGCCAGATCGATGTCGCGCGAGGGGTCGAACGTCACCGTGATCGTCGACGTGCCGGCGCTGCTGCTCGACGACGAAATATATTGCATGCCCTGCACGCCGTTGATCTGTTCTTCGAGCGGATTCGTAACCGCGGATTCGACGGTCTGCGCGTCGGCGCCGATATACGTGCTCGTGACGACGACCTGCGGCGGCGCGACCTGCGGATACTGCGCGATCGGAAGCGTCGGGATCGAGACGAGGCCGACGAGAAAGATGAGCGCAGAGATGACGCCCGCGAGGATCGGGCGCCTGACGAAGATCGCGAACATGCGCTACTTCACCGCGGCGGCGGGGCTCGCCACCGTGACCGGCGCGCCGTTCTGCAAACCGTTCGGCTGCGTCGTGATGATCGTCATCCCGCCGTCGATCCCCGAGCCGAGCACTTCGGTCTGCGTGTTCGTCTGCAAGCCGAGCTTGACGGGGATCGCCTTGGCCTTCCCGTTTTCGATCTCGAAGATCGACGAGCCCGTGCTCCCGGTCGCGACCGCGCTACGGGGGACGATCGTCGTATTCGTGTGGCGCTGGGCGAGCGCCGTCACGGAGACGAGCATCCCGCCGCGCAGCGTGAGACCCGGATTGGGCTGCTTGAGCCGGACGCGATACGAGAGCGTACCCGCGGTCGGCGTCGTGTTGACGTCGTAGACGGTTCCGCGGAACGTCCGTCCCGGAAGCGTCGACGTCGTGAACGTCACGGCCTTGCCGGCAGCGACGAACGGGAGGTCGACGTCCGGGACGTTCGCGACCACGTAGACGGTCCGGACTTCCGAAAGCTGGAGCAGCGGCTGGCTCGCGCCCGCATACGCGCCGGGATCGAGGAGGCGTTCGGTGATCTGACCGTCGTACGGTGCGACGACGGACGATTGCGCGATCTGCGCGCGCAGCAATTGCACGTCCGCGCGGGCCGCTTCGAGCGAGGCGCGATTCTGATCGATCGTCGATTGATCGACCTCGCGTTGACGCGTATTCGAGAGCGCCGTCTGGAGCGCCGAACGATAGGCGATGACGGATTGCTGCGCGCTTTGCAGCGTCTTCACGGCCGCGACGTAACTCGATCGTGCCTGCTCGTACGTCGTCGATGCGACGTAGCCTTGCGTCACGAGCTGCCGATTCGCATCGAACGCGAGCTTCGTGTTCGCGACCTCGGCACGATCGCTTTGAACCGTATTCTGGGCGGCGACGAGGTTTTGCTGCGCGGTCGATACGCCCGAGGCGTACTGCTGCGCGTTGACCGGTGCTTGTACGTCGGAGCCGCCGAGCTTCGCGACGTCTTGCGCGACCGTCGCTTGATTGGCCCGAAGCTGTGCTTCGAGTTGCGACGTGTCGAGCGTCGCGAGCACCTGACCCGCGGTGACGAAGTCGCCTTCGGTCGCGTCGATCCGTGCGACCGTCCCCGATTGCGCCGTGCTCAGAATCGATTGCCGCAACGGCGAGATCTGGCCGTCGAACGTCGCGTACGTCGAGATGTCGCCGCGCACGACCTTGCCGACGGCGACGGAGAGCGAAGGAGGCCCCGCGGGGCCTGCCGGTTTTTGAGCGCAACCGCTCGCGACGAACGCCGCCGCGATCGCAGTAGCCACGATGGATCGCGCCGCCGCGACGCCGGCTCCCCTGAGGTGCACGCAAAATCTCCTACTCGCAATACCTATGGCGTGACGAGCGCCGCGCCGCCTTTGTTTCACGGACGGCACCTGTGAGCCCGCCAGGGAGGTCGGCAAGCGTGACGTCGTAAAAACGGAGCGACCCCGAAGCGGCCTTTCCACGCGTTCGTCTCGTCGCGCGCGTCCCCCAAATGGAGGTGCGATGCCGAACCGCCGTACGACGTTCAGCAAGTTTATCATCGAAGAGGAACGCGGAACCGCCGGGCACGACGCCGACCTCGCCGCGCTCCTCAACGACATTCAGACGGCCTGCAAATTTATCGCATCCGCCGTCGCTCGCGGCGCGCTCGATGCAGCGACCGGCCTCGCGACCGGACTCAACGCGGGCGAGATCGTGCAGCGCGAATGCGAATGGGGCGGCCAGCTGGCGGGGATGCTCTGCAAGGGCAGCACGACGCCCAATACGATCCCGAACGCCTATCCGCATGGACGGTTTCTGCTCGTATTCGATGCGCTCGACGGCTCGCGAAATCTCGACGTAAACGTAACGGTGGGAACGATTTTCGCCGTTTTGCGGGCACCGCAGGGCGTCGCGGATCCGGCGCCCGAGGACTTTCTCCAGCCCGGTTCGCAGCAGGTCGCGGCGGGATTCGCACTCTATGGGCCGACGGCGACGATCGTGCTGACGCTCGGCGACGGAGTGAACGGGTTCACGCTCGATCGCGAGATCGGCGCGTACACGCTCACCCATCCCAACATGCAGATCGCCGAAGACACGCGCGAGTTCGCGATCGATAATTCGCGGCAGCGATTCTGGGAGCCGCCGATCAGCCATTACGTCGAGGAATGCGTCGCGGGGAAAGCGGGCGACCGCGGCGTCGATTACACGATGCGCTGGGTCGATTCGCTCGTCGCCGAAACGCATCGCATCCTCGTGCGCGGCGGCATGCTGATCGCTCCGAGCAGTTTCGAGAACGAAGATTCCGAAGACGCGGCGATCCTCAATTTGCTCTGCGAGGCGAACCCGATGGCGATGATCATCGAACAAGCGGGCGGCGTCGCGTCGACCGGTCGCGAGCGGATTCTCGATATCGTTCCGACGTCGCTCGACCAGCGCACGCCTGCGATCCTCGGCTCGAAAAACGAAGTCGAGCGCATCGTCGCCTACCACGCGACGCACGACAACGGCGAAGAGCTCGTCCTCAAGACACCGCTCTTCAACGTTCGCTCCCTCTACCGTACCAGCTGACGAAGGAAAAACATGTCTGCCAAATACCCGATCGTCGCGATCACCGGCTCTTCGGGCGCCGGCACGACGACCGTTAAATCGACGTTCCAGCAGATCTTCCGCCGCGAGAACGTCACGCCGGCGACGATCGAGGGCGACGCCTTCCATCGGTACGATCGCTCCGAGATGCGCGAAAAGATGGACGAGACGCAGCAGGCCGGCCGCATCTTCAGCCACTTCGGACCCGACGGCAACCTCTTCCCCGAACTCGAGGCGCTCTTCCGGGTCTATGGCGAGAGCGGGACCGCGAAGACGCGCCGCTATCTGCACGACCCGCTAGAAGCCGCGCCGTACCATCAGGAGCCGGGCACGTTCACACCGTGGGAAGACATCCCGCCCGGAACCGATCTCCTCTTCTACGAGGGTCTGCACGGCGCGGTGATGACCGAGCACGTCGACGTCGCGAAATACGCGGACCTGCTGGTCGGCGTCGTTCCGACGATCAATCTGGAGTGGATTCAGAAACTGCACCGCGACAAGAACGCGCGCGGCCATTCGCAGGAAGCGATCGTCGACACGATCCTACGTCGGATGCCGGATTACGTAAATTACATCTGCCCACAGTTCTCGCGCACCGACATCAACTTCCAACGCGTGCCGATCGTCGATACCTCCAATCCGTTCATCGCGCGCACGATCCCGACGCCCGACGAGAGCATGCTCGTCATCCGCTTCGCATCGGCGAAGGGGATCGATTTCCCGTACCTGCTCTCGATGCTCCACGACTCGTTCATGTCGCGGCCGAATACGATCGTATGCCCCGGCGGCAAGATGGGCCTCGCGATGCAGATCATCTTCACCCCGATGATCTGGCAGCTCTTAGATAAGAAAAAACGCGCGCGGTAATCGGGCAGGCTGCGAACCTCGGCCTCGTCTCCTCGATCCGAACGATCGCAGCGTGCCCATCGAGTCGCGCATGATTTTGTGCGTTCGGAGTGCTAGCAATTTTTTGGTTGTTTGTTCCAGTCGCGATGATTGAAGACTTGACCTTCGGTTCTCACGCGGGCGCTCGCGTCTAGATCGAGATCGGCGAAGACCCAGCCGGGTTCGTTGAGGGTCCCGATCGCGACGATGCCGTCGGGCGGGCAGCCGTAATCGGCGGGCGCGTAGACGCCCGCCGCGCCGACGTTCACGTCGACCGCCTCGGACCACGTCGCTTCGCCGACGGTCGACGCATGAACGACGTAGCATTGATTCTCGAGCGCGCGCGCCTGCGCGCCGATACGGACGCGGTGATAGCCGGCGAGCGTATCGGTGCAGCTCGGCGCGAGCAAGATCTCCGCGCCCGCCTCGACTTGCGCGCGCGCGATGAGCGGGAACTCGACGTCGTAGCAGACGTCGATGCCGATCCGTCCGAGCGGCGTCTCGAACGTCGCGTTCGTTTCGCCCGCGGAGATCGACCAGCGCTCGTTCTCGAAGCGCGTCATCATCAGCTTATCTTGAAACGCGCGCGAGCCGCCCGGGCGAAAGAGATACGACCGGTTGCGAAAGACCGCGCCCTCGCGCACGGGATACGACCCCGCGATCGCGACGACGCCGTGCCGCACCGCGAGCCGTTCGAAGAGCGCGAGAAACTGCGGCAGCACGTCTTGCAGCGCGTCGAGCTGACGCGAGAGCGAGCCGTAAACGTCGGGCGCGAAGAGCGACGCGAGCTCCATGCTGAAATACTCGGGGAAAAGCAAAAGCCGCGCGCCGCCGCTCGCCGCGTCGTCGAACCAGCGCTCGATCTTGCGTTCGTAGGCGGCCCACGCGCCGAGAAAATCGATATCGTACTGCGCCGCGGCGACGCGAACGATCCGAGCGTTCGTCACGCGAGTCCCTTGAGCCAGAACGTCATCGGCTTTTCGCTCTCCGCCGTATCGCCGACGTCCTTCCACGCATAGTGCGCGACGAGATCCGGCCGTTCGACGTATCCGAAGCGACGCCACACGACGTCGAGCGGCGCGTAGCCGGGAGGCCGCTGCGGATGATCCGCCGGCCGCCGCACCGCACAGAAGGCGCTCGTCGCGAATCCTCCGAGCGACCGTGCGTGCGCTTCGCGCCCCGCGAAGAACCGGTTGTAGATGCCGTGCCCGCGATACGTCGGCTCGAGCACTGATTCACCGCAATAGAAAACGCGCCGCACGTCGATCCCCGCCCCCTCGAACGGCGCGCGAAACTCGGCGGTCTCGGCCGCGAGCGGGATCCCCGTCGAGACGCCGACGACGCGCCCGGCCGCACGCGCCACGATCGCGACGCTCTGCGGCGCGTCGACGTACGTCTGTAGGTACGCGCGTTCGTACGCGTCGTCGCCTTCGTAGAGATACGGAAACGCGCGAAAGATCTGCGTGCGCAGACGCGCGATCTCCGAAACGTAGGCCTCGATCGCGCCGCCGCTCACGGCCTCGGTCTCGATCTCCATCTCGGGCGCCGTCACTCGCCGACTTGCGCGAGCCAATCTTCAAGATTGTAATAATTCGTGATTCGCGCGACGCGTCCGTCGCGTATTTCGAAGAACGCACCCGCGGGCAGCACGTACTGCTGACCGTGCGCCGGCGGCAGCCCCTCGTCCGCCGCGAGGTACGTGCCGTGAACGACGAACTCCGCCGCGGCGCGGTCCCCCGTCGCATCGGTGAAGATGCGAATGTCTTCGAGTCGCTCGCGATAGCTCGCGTTCATGCGAACCATGAAGGCCGCGAACTTTTCCTTGCCGACTTCGCGACCGCCCTGATTGACGTCGTGCACGACGTCGTCCGCGACGAGCGCGAGAAACGCGGCCATGTCGCCCGCATTGAAGGCGGCGTAATACTTTTGGACGGTCGTACGCGCGGCGTCGTTCATGCGTCGCTCATTCTTGAGCTCGCGGGCCGTGCCTTCGCGCATTCCCGATGCCGGGATTGAGCGCGCCCGGCGGCACGTCGCCCGCGAAAAACGCGGCGACGCTTTCGAGCGCCGCGCGGGCGATCGCCGCACGGACCGGCGTGACCGCGGAACCCAGATGCGGCGTGAAGAGCGTGCGCGGCGCGGCGAGGAGGTCGGGCGCGATCGTGCGCGGCCGATCTGCGAGCGCCCAGTCCTCCATCGCGAAGACGTCGGCGGCATAGGCGCCGAGCTCCCCGCGCGCGAGGGCTTCCGCGACGGCGCGCTCGTCGACGAGCGAGCCGCGCGCGATGTTGACGAGGACACACCCGGAGCGCATCCGGCGCAGGCGCGCCGCGTCGATGATGCCGCGCGTCTGCGCGGTGAGCGGCAACGCGAGGAACGCGACGTCCGCCGCGGCGAGCAGCTCGTCGAGCTCCCGAAACGAAAGGCCGAGCGAGCCCTCGACCGCGGGCGCGAGCCGCACGGCGTCCCAGTAGGCGAGGCTCGCGTCCCAGCCGCGCAAGCGCAACGCGATCGCGCGACCGATCGCACCGCAGCCGACGAGCGCGACGTTCGCGCCCGCGAGCCCGCTGCCGTAGAGATGCGGCCGCCAGCCCGCGAACGCGCCGCCGCGCACGACCGCGTCGCCCGCCGGCACGTTGCGCGCCGCGGCGACGGCCAGACCGATCGCGAGTTCGGCGCCCGGCACCGTCAGCAAATCCTCGACGATCGTGACGAGGACGCCGCGCCGCGAACACGCGGCGACGTCGAAATTATCGTAGCCGCGCAGCGCGCACGCGATCATCTGCAGGTCGGGCGCGGCGCGCAACTCCGCCTCGCCGATCGTATCGGGCATGAACGCGACGAGCGCATCCGCACGCGCGACGTGCCGCTCCCACTCGTCGCGCGGCCACGGATCCTCCGCCCGGTTGGCGACGATCTCGAATCGCTCCGCAAACGCGGCGAGCGTTGCATCGTCGATCCGATTCGTGATCGTCACCCGCGGTCGCACGCGCGGTCCTTCGCGATCGGAAGAGCGAGTGCCGGTCGCCCGCCGCGCTCGGCTACGCGGCTGCTATCGGCACGTCGCGTACGACGGGCAGTGCAGCCCGGCCGCGACGGCCGGCGCGACGTAGAGCGCTTCGACGGGATCGAGCGCGCGCGGCGGCGCGTCCTGCGCGCGAACGACGTCGGCTTCCGCGCTCGCGGGATAGCGCGCGACGAGCCACGTTCCGATCGCGGCGACCTTCGCACTCGCGGCGGCGTCGTTCGAAGCCGCATACGCACTCCGCAGCGCGAGAATGCTACGCGCGAGCCACGGGTCGCGCGGATACCGGCTCTCCCAATCATGGACCGATCGTTCGACGGTCGCGATCGCTTCGAATGCATCGACGCTCGCACTCGCCCGTTCGCGCTCGGTCGCGAGGCGCAGGGTGTTCCCGATGCCGAGAATGCTCAGATGGAGCGGCCCGAAATATTCGTCGGCGGGGGCGGAGGCACTCGGCGGCGCGCTCTCGTCCGCAGCGGCGGGCGCCGCGTAGAGCGGCACCAGCGCGAGAGCGGCGGCGAAAGCCACATGACGAAACGCGAACACGAAAACCTCCGGCTGTAAAAAGCACCGGCCGGCGAACGGCCGATGCGATTGCTATCGGCGCGCGCCGATGCCGGACGGATCCCGCGCCGCGGGCTGTGAGCGGCGGGCTTCCAAGACGCGGCCGCCTCCGTAGCGAAGGCGTGCGCGTGCTCACCCAACAGCGTCCGCCGGCGCTCGCCCCCTGCTTGCGCACCGCACTCGCCGTACGCCAAGACGCCGCGATCTGCGCGGCGTTGCCCGCCGGCCTCTTCGATGCGGCGGCGGCCGAGTGCGATGCCGCGGACGCAGCGTATCGCACGACGTTCGCCCGCGTGCTCTCCAAGAGCGCCGCACGCGACGCGCTCGCGCTCACCGATGCGTTCCGCGCGAACGTCCGCGCGCTGCGAACGGCGGCCGCGGCCGAGGCGGCGGCGATGTTCCGCCGCGCCGGGCGCGCCGCCCCCGCGTTCGACGTGCTCGACGTCGCGCCGCCGCCGAGCGACGGCCTCACGCACGTCGATATCGTTCGGCTCGCCGATCTCGGCGACCGGGCGCGCGCACGGATCGCCCGCTTCCGAAGCGACGCGAACGAGAAGCTCGGGCCGCTGCTCGGAGACGAAGCGCGCGACGCGCACTTCGAGAATGCCGGCGTCGGTGCTATCGTGA
>CAZZYZ010000070.1:0-14396 GCA_964658425.1 Vulcanimicrobiota bacterium
CCCGCCAGTCCGCGATCCCGGCGATCAGCTTATCGATCTCCCCCGAAGGATCCGGTAAGTCTCTCGGTTTCATCGCCGCCACGTACTCCTCGCGAATAGATGTCCGCGGATTCCCAACGCATATACTACGGAAGATGACGGACCACCGTCAACGTAATACATGCTTACGGTCGAAAGATACATTCATTTTTCGAATGCGAACGACGCCATCCCGCCGTAATTCGTCGCAAAGCGTTAGTCGTAGCGGCAATCAAACAAACGTTGGATGAACGATTGCATCATAGAAGTCGTCAGGGGTCGTCAGTGGGAAGCTTAGTGCAGGAAGCGTTCCAGGAACTCTTACGTTACAATGCAGCTCGCTTGAAAGAAACGGGTTTCTCCCGACAAGGCTCCAATTTCAGTCGAAAGCTACGTGAGAACCTCGCTCTCCTTCAATTTCAACGAAGCATGAAGAATAATGCAAACCGTCTCCTGTTTACCATCAATCTCGGAATTTTCTGTGAACGGCTTTCAGGAATCGAACTGCCACGGCCGCGCCAGATTCGTGTTTACGATGGCCACCTCGAACAAAGAATCGGAGGCCTGCTTCCCGGAAACCCGGACCTTTGGTGGGAAATCGAGCATTCGACTAACGTGCTCAATCTCGCATTAGAGGTTTCGTCGCTGCTCTCTCGTCTTGCAATTCCATACTTAGAACAATTTGACAGCGTCGATGCTCTCACCGTGCTTTGGAAAAGTGGCCGATCGCCCGGAAGGACAAACTATCAGCGCGAGCGCTACCTCAACGCACTCGGGCTTTGAATGGCCCTTTTTTGCCGTAATCTCGGGTAACATCGATTCACGCTCCGATTCGGCCTCGGGCATCAATCAGAAGGCCGATTTCGAACGCGCACGGCATCGCTCGATCAAAGCTCGCTCGGCGGCGCGAGGCCCTGCGCTTCATCGGAATCGTCGGATTCGCTTTCGGTCGAAGCGAGCGGTAACCGGATCCGGAACCGCGCTCCGCCGAGCACCGAATCCGCGACGTCGACTTCACCGCCGATCCGTTCCAGGATCAGTCGCACGACCGCGAGTCCCAAACCCGAACCGCGCGCGCGGACGTTCGCGCCGCGACGAGCGAGCGCGAAGATCTCCTCACGCTCCTCGAACGGCACGCCCGGTCCGTCGTCGTCGATCCGCACCTCGACGTAACGGTCGTCGAGTTCGCCGAGCGTGACGTACACGCGGCCGCCGTCGCGCCCGTGCTTGATCGCGTTCTCGACCACGTTGGTGAGGATCTGAAGTAATCGGTCCTGGGCGACGGCCACCTCGACCCATCGCCCCACGCGATAGGCGACCGCCGCGCCGCGGACGAGCGCGGCGGGTTGCAGCACGTCGAGCGCGAGCGCGATCGCCTCGTTGAGATCGCACGAAGCGGGTCCGCCGAGATCGGCGCGCAAATCCATGAGCGAGAGATCGAACATGCCGTCGACGAGCCGCCCCATCCGCATCGCTTCGTGTCTCGCGACCTCGAGGAAGCGTCGCGCCGTCTCGGGCGGAAGATCCTCTTCGAGTAACGTTTCGAGATAGCCGCGAATCGACGTGAGCGGCGTCCGAAGTTCGTGCCCGATCGTCGAGAAGAATCCGAACCGCTCGCGTTCGCGCGCGCCGCGTTCGAGCGCGACGTCGATGGCGTAGCGCAGCTTCTGCGCGTCGAGCGGCGCGTTCGCGACGGTCCACCCGGTGTCGACCACCATCCCGCTCGCGGTTTCGAGCGCCGACCCCAGGCGCGCGAGCGCCGCCCGACAATCGGTCGGCGTCGCGACGGCGTCCGAGCGCCGCATCGGCGTCGCGAGCGCCACGAGAAAATCTTCGCTATCGGCGTCGTGGGCGAGCAGATCGCTCGCGCGCAACACGCGCGCCGCCGTCTCCACGAACGACCGGAGCGTGCGCCGTTCGAGCGCGCGCGCGGCGCTGCGACCCTGGCGCCACGCGATCCGCTCGAAATCGCGAATCCGTAAGACGAGCAGCGGGATCGCGCCGCCCGCCGCGCCGTCGTCGATCGTCGCGACGAGTCGTGCCACGCTCGGCACGGGCGCGCGCTCAGCTCGCGGCTTGCGCAAGCGCGTTACCGAAACCGTGCCGATCAGGTCGCCGCTTGCGCAAACTTGTAACCGAATCCGTGCACCGTATGGAGGCACGTCTCGAGCCGATGCTGTTCTTCGAGTCGCATCCGCAACCGACGGACGTGCACGTCGACCGTCCTCTCGTCGCCGTCGAAATCGAAACCCCACACGCGTTCGAGTAAGACGTCGCGAGAGAGCGCGACGCCCGGATTGGATGCGAGCATCAGGAGTAGCGCGTACTCGCGCGGTTTGAGCCCGACGTCGAAACCGTCGATCCGTGCCTCGCGCGCGGCTTCGTCGATCTCGAGTCGCCCGAAGCGCAACACGTTCGTCGTCGGTTCGTAGCGCATGCCGCTGCGCCGCAGGATGGCGCGCACGCGCGCGATCACCTCGCGCGGCGAGAACGGTTTCACGACGTAATCGTCCGCACCGAGTTCGAAGCCGACCACGCGATCGATCTCCTCGACGCGCGCCGTGATCAACACGACGGGCGTCGCGTACCCTTCGCGTCGGAGCGTCCGCACGATATCGTAGCCGTCCATGCCGGGCAATCCGATGTCGAGCAGCGCGAGATCCACGCTCCCGCGAGCGAGCCGGAGCGCGGCCGGCCCGTCCGCCGCCTCGAACGGCGCGAATCCGTCGCGCTCGAGATGATGTACGAGTAATTGGCGGATGGCCGCATCGTCTTCCGCGACGAGCACGCGTATGGTCGGCATACGCCGCGCAGTACCCGCCGGCGCTCCCTCTCGGACCTCACGCGGTACGAGCATCGACACATCCTCGAAAAACGAAACGACATGGAACGAACGGACTCGCGGAAATCGCGAACCGCCCGGCGCGAACGAACGCACGCCGACGCGGGCCGGACGGATGCGGTTCGATGTCGCCGCCCGATTGTCCGTAATCGTTTTCGGGGATTCTTTCGGACGGTCGGGCCGCCGGAATGGAACGCTTCGGTCCGCCGAACGCGGCGCATGCGACGCGTGCGACGGAGCGACCGGTCGTCGGAAAGGTCGAACATGGAAATATTAAGGACGTCTTAATCTAACCGATTTTTTTACGACACATCCGTTTCTGATAATCCACCGACGTCGTCGCGGACGGCGTGAATACTTTTCGGGAGATGACGTTTTGTGGTCTACCCAATCGATCGCGCGGAGGCGCCGTCGCCCCTTTCGCATGCCTCGACCGACGCGCTCGTCATCGCCTATCGGCATCTCTGCCGTCGCGGTGCCCGACGATTCGCGCGTGCCGGGCTCGAACGCAACGATCTCGAACAGGTCGCGGCAATCGGTCTCGTCAAGGCGGCGCGTCGCTACGATCCCGCGACCGGAACGCCGTTCGAAGCGTTCGCGTGGGTGTTCGTCGTCGGCGAGTTGATGCACTTCGTCCGCGATCACGAGCACGCGATCCGCATACCGCGACGTCTGGTCTCGGCCGAGCGCGCGCATCTGCGAGCGCGCGCGGCGTTCGCCGCCGAGCGCGAGCGCGATCCGAGCGATCGCGAACTCGCGCGTTCCGTCGGGAGCACGCCGCGACGCGTCGCCGAACTCCGCGGCCTGCGTTCGGTCGCATCACCGCTCTCGCTCGACGCTCCGGACGCGCGCGAACCGAAGAGCGTCTCCCCGATCGATCACACCGATCGCATCCTCCTCCGCGAGGCCCTGGCGAAGCTCTCGCCGGCCCAACGCGCGGTCATCGCGGGCGTCTACTTCCTCGGGCTCACGCAACACGAACTCGCGCTCCGCCTGGCGCTTCCGCCGAAGCGCGTGTCGCGAATGCATCGCGCCGCACTGGACGTCCTCCACGACGCGTGCGCTTCGTGATCGTTCCGATCGCGCTCGCCGCGCTCGTCGCCTCCTGCGCGCCGCACGTCGGCCCGCGAACGATGGAGAGCGTCGTCGTCTACGAAAGCGGCGCGAACCCGAACGCGATCGGCGACGATACGACGCATCGCGCGTACTTTCCGACGACGCGCGATACGGCGGCCGCGCTCGCGATCTCGCTGTTGCGCGCCGGACACGACCTCGATCTCGGTTACGCTCAGATCAACGCATCGAACCTGGCCCGAACCGGCCTCGACGCGCGCACCGTCTTCGAACCCTGCGCCAATCTCGCCGTCGCGAGCCGCATCTTGCGCGACGATTACGCGCGCGCGGTGCGCCGTTTCGGGCCGGGACAGACGGCGCTACGTCACGCGCTCTCGGCCTATAATTCCGGCGGCTATCGCGCGGGTCTCGCGTATGCGAACGGCGTGTACGCGACGGCCTTCGACCTGTTCGCGCGTCCCGCGACGGACCGCATACGGTGACCGCACCCCTCGCCTCGGAAGCGACGACGCAGCGCACGGCGGCCGCGCTCCTCTCGCGCACCTTCGCCTACGATGCCGACGTCTTACCGCTCGCCTTCGACGGAATGACGCTCACCGTCGCGACCGTCGCCGCGAGCGGCGATCTCGTGGAGCGGATCCGTCAACTCACGCGCAAGGACGTCCGCGCGATCCATCTGCCGGTCCGCGAGATACGCGAGGGCCTCAAGGCGCTCTATCCGGCGGCCGCCACGCGCGACGCCGATTCGCTCGCCGCGCAAACGCTCGACGAAGTCCTCGCGGCCGCGATCGGCACGTACGCGTCCGACGTCCACGTCGAACCGACCGAAGGTCGCGCGGGTCGCGTCCGGCTCGACGTCGACGGCGTCCTCCAACCGCTCCGCACGCTCGACGAGGGCTTATTCGAACGCGTCGTCTCGCTCGTCAAAGTGCGCTCGAACATGAATACGGGCGAGTCGCGGATCCCGCAAGACGGTCGGCTCTCCGTCTCACTCGACGGCCGCGCGTTCGACGTGCGCACGTCGACGATCCCCGTCGGCGGTCTCGAAAAAGTGGTCCTGCGTTTCTTGCAGCGCTTCGATCTCGTCCCCGATCTCGAGCAACTCGGCATGGGGTCCGAACTCTTGGCGCGCTACCAACGCGGGCTCAAAAAACCGGGGTCGTTCTGCGTCATCGCGGGCCCGACCGGTTCCGGAAAATCCACCACCTCGTACGCGTCGCTCCAGACGATCGGGCTCGATCACGCGAACGTCTGCAGCGTCGAGGATCCGATCGAGTGTCGGATCCCGGGTATCGCGCAGATCGCGGTCAGCGAGAAGGCGGGCGTCACGTTTCCCGTCGCGCTCCGTTCGCTCTTGCGTCAGAATCCCCATCATCTCTTTATCGGCGAGCTCCGCGACCCCGAGACCGTCGCGATCGCGCTCCAAGCGAGCCTGACGGGGATCTCGCTCGTCACGACGCTCCACGCACGCGACGCGCTCCGCGTCGCCGCGCGTCTAGCCGAACTCGGTGCGAGCCGTTCGACCCTCGCGTCTTCGCTCACGATCGCCGTCTCGCAGCGTCTCGTCCGGATGCTCTGTCGCCGCTGTAAGATCAAGAGTTCGATCTCGTCGCAGGCGCTCGCCGTCGCGCGGCGTTACGGCGTCGCGCTCGGCGCCGACGCCTGCGACGCCCGTGGCTGCGAGGCGTGTCACTACACCGGCTATCAGGGCCGCGTCGGCGCGTTCGAAGTGCTCGAGATCAAGCCCGAACTCGCGGCCGCGATCGAACGCGGCGACGCGCCGACCGCGCTCGGCAAACTCGCCTTCGGCGTCGGCTACAAACCGATGGTCGTCGACGCGCTCCGTCACGTCGCCTCCGGCGTCACGAGCGAGGGCGAGATCCTCAGCCACCTCTCGTACGACGATGCCGAGTAGGTCCGGCATCGTGGTCGCCGACATCGAGGAAGCGATCCTCGTCACGCGCGAGAGCACGTACGCCGCGAGCACGTCCGACCTCCATATCGAGGGCAACGAACCGCCGTGGCATCGCGTCGACGGCACGATGCAACGCATGGATCTCCCGATCGTCGAGCCCGAATCCGTCCGCGCGTTCTGCGAGACCTACCTCAGCAAGAAAGAAAACGAGCGGCTCGTCGGCGCGCACGGAGCAGCCGACGGTGCGTTCTCGCATCCGAACTTCGGCTCGATCCGCATCCACGCGTTCCGCGGCGAAAACGGTCTCGCCCTCTCGCTGCGGCTCTTGCGCGACGGCGTCCCCGAATTCGATACGCTCGGACTTCCCGCGATCGTCAAGACGTTCGCGAATTTCTCGACCGGACTCGTCCTCTTCACGGGACCGACCGGTTCGGGAAAATCGACCGCTCTCGCGGCGCTCGTGAACGAGATCAACAAAAACGACGAGCGCCACATCGTAACGGTCGAGGATCCGATCGAGTATCGCCATCGAAGCCTCCGATCGCTCGTCCGACAGCGCGAAGTCGGTCGCGACGTCGACTCGTATCACGAGTCGTTACGCGGCGTCCTACGCGCCGACCCCGACGTCATCCTCATCGGCGAGTTACGCGATCCCGACGTGATGTCCGCCTGCCTGGCTGCGAGCGAGACGGGCCACCTCGTCTTCAGCACCTTGCACACCTCCGAAGCGGCGGAAACGATCCAGCGGATCGTCGGCGTTTTCGACGGCGGACGGCAAGAGCAAGCGCGCATGCAACTCGCGCAATCGTTGCAAGCGATCGTCTCGGTGCGACTCATCTCCGATGCGAGCGGCCGCGGCCGCCGCCCCGCGTGCGAGATCCTCACGAACACCTCCGCCATTCGATCGCAACTCATGTCGCCCGAAAAGACGGTCCAGATCCGCAACACGATCGAGACGTCGCGACGCGAGGGCATGCAGACGCTCGAGATGGATCTCTCGCGGATGGTGAGCGAGCGCTTGATCACCTACGAAGCCGCGCTCGCCGCCTCCGATTATCCCGAACAGATTCGCGTCGTCGCGGGGATCCGCTGATGTCGGCGACCTTCGTCTATCGCGCGCGGACGCCGAGCGGAGAAAAAGTCTCGGGGACGATGCGTGCGCTCGATCGCGGAGCGGCGCTCGCGATGCTGCGCGAACGGATGCTCGTACCGTCGCGGCTCGAAGCGCCGGAGTCCGCGTTCTCGCTCGCGCGTCTCCTCCGTCGCGCGAAGCCCGTCGAACGTCTCGCGTTCTTCCGCGCGTACGCGGCGCTCGAACAGGCGGGCGTCGATTTCTCGACGGCCTTCGATCTCATGATCGCGCAGGCGCGGACGACGCGCTTTCGCGACGCGCTCGCGAACGTCAAGGCCGACGTCGAGCGCGGCGGCGACAAGCTCTGGTCCGCGATGGCTCACCGTCCCGATGAGTTCACCGATCTCGAAGTCGCGATGGTCGCGGCGGGCGAGGAGGCGGGGAATCGCGAGGAAGTCTTCGACCGGCTCGCGACCTTCCTCGAACGCGACGAGAGGCTCCGCAAGAAGATGCAGGCGGCGCTACTCTATCCGGCGCTCGTGATCGTCGCCGCGCTCGTCATCATCGCATATCTCTTCGCGTTCGTCGTGCCGCAATTCGCGCGGCTCTTCGCCGGCTTCGGGATCGAGCTCTCACCCGTGTTGCAAGCGATGCTCGCGATCGGCGCGTTCGTCACGAATCCGTTCGTCGTCGTCGCTGCGCTCGCTACGACGACGGGTACGATCGCGCTCGTCTCGCGGACGCTCCGCACGGTCGAAGGCGCGCTCGCCTTCGATGCCCTACGCTTGCGCGTTCCGCTCGTCGGCGAGGCGATGAAAAAGGCCGTGCTCGCCCGCGTCTCCCGCGTCCTCGCGACGCTCTTACAATCGGGCGTCAATCAAGTGCGGGCGCTCGAAGTCGCCGTCCCCGTCGCCGAGAGTCCGCTCGTCGCGCGCGCGATCGCGAACGCGCGCGAACGCGTCTCCGGCGGCCTTTCGGCCTCGCTCGAAGAGGCGCTCGGTGCGAGCGACGTCTTTCCGCCGCTCCTCCTCGGTTTCTTACGCGTCGGGAGTTCGGCCGGAAACGTCCCCGCGATGCTCGTCAAGATCGCCGAGTACTACGAAGAGGACGTCGAGTCGATCCTCGCGTCGCTACCGACGCTCGTTCAGACGGCCGTGACGCTCTCGCTCGGCGTCGTCGTCGCCGCGATCGTCTACGTCGTGTACGTGCCGCTCTCGTCGCTCAGTTCGCAGATCCGCTAACCGTCGTGTCCGGAGGACTTTCGATGCCCATCTCGCGCACATGCGAACGCGATCGCGAAACCGACTCGCTCGATTCCGAGCGCGGGTTCACGCTCGTCGAGCTGATGGTCGTCGTCGCGATCATCGGGTTGCTCGCGGCGATCGTGATCCCCAATTTCGTCCACGCGCGCGCGCAGGCCGCCGTCGCCGAAAGCGAGGCGAACATCAAGCAGATCGCGACCGCGATCGAGATGTACGATAGCGACAATCAGCTCTACCCGCAGACGAGCGGAAACGTGACCCCCGCGCTCTTCACGATCAACCCCACGAAATATCTCAACACGTCCCCGCGCAACGCGACCAACAACCACAGCCTCTACACCTATACGTTTACAGCCGGCGCCTCGCCGACGTACGAGATCGCCGATCCCGATCCGTACGATCCGACGACGCTTACCGCGCTACCGGCCGCGAACGGCGCCACCTCAAACGCGACGTGCGGCAACGGTTGCACGCACATCCACTACACGCCGGAGCTCGGTCTGTACGGAGCGCCGTAGTCCGATGATCGCGCGCGTCGCCTCGGAATCCACGATCGTCTCGTTCGCCCTCGCCACGTGGGCCGTCGTCGCCGTCGCGCTCGTGCGTAGCGCGGAGAGCCGCACGACCGGGCTTCGCGTTCCGTTCGACGGGCGGGCCCTCGCCGTCGCGCTCGTCGTCGCGCTCGCGACCGTTGGCGCACAGCCGTCCGCCGGGCGCGCGCTTCTCGTCGGAACCGTCGCGATCGCCCTCGTCGCGGGCGCGGGCGCCGACGCGCGGACGGGTTACCTCTTCGACGCGCTCACGCTTCCGACCGCGGCGCTCGCTACGACGCTCGCCTGCGTCTCCGGGGACGATCGCGATGCCGCCTTCGGCGTCGCGCTGCTCGTCGGCGCGTTCGGATGTGCGTTCATCCTCTCGCACGGTCGCGCGTTCGGACTCGGCGATCTCAAGATCATGTTCTCGATCGGCGCCGCGTTCGGACCCTTCGAAGCGTCGTGCGTCGTCTTCGCGGCGAGCGTGAGCGGCATCGTCGTCGCGGCGCTCGCGCGCACGTTCCGGCGCGGCTCGGCGATCGCGTTCGGTCCGCACCTCGCCCTCGGTGCGGCGCTCGTCTCGATCGCACACGTCCCGCTCGCGCATGCGTTCGCCGTCGTGCGGGGTGGCGCGTGATGCATCGCTCGCGTCGCTCGCTTCCGCTCGGCGTCGACATCGGCGCGGAGCGCGTGTCGGTCGTCGCATCCGACGCGACGGCCGACGGGTTTACCGTGCGCGTGGCAGAGACGCTCGAGGTGCCACAGGGCGATACGACGCTCGACATGCGCATCGCGGAGACGCTCCGTCGCATCGTCGCATCGTCGGGTATTCGCGAGCGCCGGGCGATCCTCGCGGCGCCGCCCGTCGACGTCGTGACGCGCGCGTTCCGCGTCCCTCCGGGAATGCGCCGGGCGGAAGCCGAGCGGGCGGCGATGTTGGAAGCCGATTCGTTGGTCGACTGGCCCGCAGCGGAACGACTCGTCGCGCTCGACCCCCTGCCGCATGCCGGCGACGAGATGCTCTTATCGGTCGCGCGTAACGGGACGATCGAACGAATCGTCGCGATCGCACGCGCCGCGGGTTTGCGCGCCGTCGCCGTCGACGTGCCCGCATGCGCGTGGCGTCGCGCCGTTCCCGAGGCCGATGCGTTACTCGATTGTTCGACCGAACGCGCGACGCTCGTCGTTTTCGGGAGGCCCGTCGGCGTCGTTCACGTCTTCGCGCCGCGGCTCGTGGACGAACGGCTCGCGACGAGCGTTCGCGCGGCACTCGTCGACGCACGACGCGAGGGCCTCGCAGACGTCGCGAACATCGCCATCCTCGGATCCGCGTTTCGCACCGAGTCGATCGGCGAATTGCTCGCGGGCGACGGATACGTTCTGCGCGGCGTCCGGCTCGGCGAGCACGACAATCCGGCTTGGACCTTCGCTTACGGTCTCGCCTCCTGGTCGATCGCGGGTCGAGGAGTCGTCGCGTCGTGATGCGCGCCAACCTGCTCCCGCATCCCAAAACGACGGCGCGCGTCCTCGGTACGCACGTCGATCTCGATTTCGTCCGCCAGGCGCTCGTCGGTCTCGCGTTCGTCGCACTCGTCGCGCTCGTCGGGATCGGGATCGAGCGCTTCCGCATCCATCGACTGGAAACGGCGATCGACGTCGCCCGCACCATCTCGGACGCGCAAGCCTCGCGGCGGGCGGAAGCGAAACGGCTCGCACTCGACGTCGCTAGATATCAGGAATTCGCGCGCCGGGCGGACGTCGTGCGCGAGAGCGGGAACGACGCCGCGCGCGCGATCGCGCGCATCGGAAACGGCGTGCCGCGAGGCGTTTGGCTCGAACGCCTCGCCCATGGCGACGCGGGCTACACGCTTACCGGCGGCGCTCGCGACGTGGACGCCGTCGGCGGCGCCATCCTCCGTCTCGGCGACGTGCCCGGCACCGGCATCGCGTCGCTCGTCTCGATCGACAATCGCTCGCACGACGCCGTCCGCTTCGACGCACGGATCGACCGCAGATCCTCCACGGCGTCGGACGGGGCCGCTCCGTGAACGCGACCGCGATCGACGTCCCACGTCTCATCCGCATCGCGACCGTGCTCTTCGTACTCTTCGCCGGCTGCTCGGTCTTCTTCGCCTACGCGCCGACGATCGACGCGCTGCAGGCGCAGCTCGACGCGTCGGAGACGATCCTCCGCTCCGACGACGTCGCTTTCGCGGAGATGCCGCACGTACGGATGGAACGCGACGAACTCGCCGCGCGTTACCGCGATCTCTTCGCCGAAAACCCCGAAGCCGTATTCGTGCGCGAACTCGGTGCGCTCGTCCGCCGTCACGGGGTCGCGCTCGTTTCGAGCGTGGTCGCACGCGACGCGCGAGACGCGCGCGAACGCTCGCCGACCGATATCTTTACCGCGACGCACGTGGATCTCGAAATGCAAGGCGCCTATCCGCAACTACTCGCAGCCATCGAGGATCTCTCGCGCGGCTCCGAGATCGTGCGCGTCGATGCGCCGACGCTCAAACGCGACGCGCCCGCATCGCCCGTCGATGCGACGATCCCCGTCACGATCTTCGAACCCACGCTCGGCGCGAACGCGACGACCGCACCATGAGCTTCGCGTTTTCCTCGCGAGGTCGCGCGATCGTGCTCTTCGTCTCCGCCGCCGCCTACTCGGCGTGGTTCTCCGGACTCGGAGAACGCGGCGACGCGAGCGATCTTCCGAGCGAGGCGCCTACCGAGATGCGCGTCGTGCCGCACCGCGCGCCGCCGTCGGTCGCGACGACGATCCGTCGAGACCCGTTCGCGCGCGACACGCGCCCGGCCGGGGCCGATGTCGCGAACGCGAACGAGGAGAACGTAACGGGCGGCGCGATGCGAGGTACGTCGGAATACGACGGCCGCTCGCGAACGCACGACGCTCCCGCGATCGCCTCCGCACGAGTCGACGAAGGACCCGATGTTCCGAATATCGCGAGCGACGCGGGACCCGGCGCGACCGGTGCGATCGGCCCCTCAGAGACGCTCGTGCTCCGCGCGACGATCGTCGGTCCCAGTCCCGTCGCGTACGTCGGGCACGGGACATCGATGGACATCGTGCGCGTCGGTGACACGCTCGGCGGCCGGCGCGTCGCGCGAATCGACCTCCACGGCATCGCGTTTGCGGACGGATCTCGACTCGATCTTCCCGGCGCATACGCGAACGCAGCTCCCGTGCCCGTGGCCGCGCACGCCGTCGCGCCGAGCGAACATCCGCTCACGCTCGAAGCGCTCCGACGCTTTCTCGTCACGCCCTCGCCCGCCCGATCCGACGCGAGAATCACGCGCCCGCAAGCGGCCGACGTCGCGACGCCCGCTCCGACGGACGCCGCGCTACCGCTCGTCGACCGCAACGGACTTCCGGCGGGCGCGACCCCGACGCCCGACGCGAACGGCCCGACCGCATTTCCGTATCCCTATCCCTATCCGCCGCCGCCGCCGCGATGAGCGCCGAGAGGATGTCCATGCACCGCACCATCGCGAGCGCGCTCGCATCGATCCCGTTCGTGCTCGCGCTCGCCTCCGCGAGCGAGGCGCGCGGTCCGATCTCGCTCGACGTGCGCGATCTCGACGTGTACGACGCCGTACGGCTTCTCTCGACGCAGAGCGCGACGAATCTCGTCGTCGACAGTTCCGTCGCGCATCGACCGATCACGCTGCGGCTCGAACACGTCAGCTTCGCCGAGGCGCTCGCGACCCTCACGCATGCGAACGATCTCGAAGCCGTCCGTCAGGGGGACGTCATCTACATCGGTTCGAGCGAGACGATGAATCGCCGGTATCCCTCCGCGGCATCCGACTCGAAAACGCGCGTCTTCTCCGTTCGAAACGGCGTCACCGACGACGTCGCTAAGAATCTCGTCGACGCGCTTCCGAAGGGAACGCTCGTCGTCCCCGATCGTCGCACGTCGAGCATCCTCGTAACCGGATCCGCCACCACGGTCGCCCGCGCGCGCGACGTCGTCGCCGCACTCGATCGTCGTGCCGACGCGAGCGACGACGTCGTTCCCATGCGCTTCGTGAAAGCGAGCGAAGCGCTCAAAGCGATCGCGGCGACGCTGACGATCGTGCCGCCCGCGAGCGCGTACGCGAGCGACGAACAGAACGCGATCGTCCTGACGGGTTCGCGCGAATTCATCGATCTCGCGCGCTCGCTCATCGCGCGCGTCGATCGGCCGGGCCAACAAGTACGATACGAGGTGCGCGTCACCGATCTCAGTCCGAGCACGTCGCAGAACGTCGGCTTCCTCTTCGGTGGGATCGACGTCACCGGAAAGCAACAGGCCGGCACGGGTTCTACGGTGACGACGTTCCTCGGACGCTCGCTCGCGATCAACGCGACGATCAACGCGCTCGTCACGCGCGGCGACGCGCAGATCTTGGCGCGACCGAGTATCTCATCGCTCAATAACGTCCCCGCCTCGCTCCTGGTCGGCCAACAGTATCCGATCGTCTACTTCGACGCGCGCACGGGGACGCAGCAAGTCCAGTTCGCGAACGTCGGCGTGAACCTCAGCGTCACGCCGACGATCGGAACCGACGGCGAGATCACGACCGATCTCGAGACGGACTACAGTCAGGTCAGCGGTTTCGTCGCCACCTTTCCGATCATCTCGACGCGCAAGGCGCAGTCGCGGCTCCGCGTCCGCGACGGCGAGACGATCGTCATCGCCGGGCTTTTCTCCGACATCGATAGCTCGACGCTTTCGAAAGTTCCGTTTCTCGGCGACATTCCGATCGTCGGCGAGCTCTTCAAGAATCGCGCGAGCCAACGCGTCAAGGACGAAGTGGTCTTTCTGATCACCCCGCACCTCGTCCCCGAAGACGCTCGGACGCCCGTGGAGCCGACGGCGCCGCCGCTTCGAACGCCGCTCTAACGGCCGATCGAGACGTCGGCTCCGATCCCCAACGGCCCGATGGGCCGCCACCCAACCTCACATCGCACGCCGTCTCCTCTCTTCCGCTAACGCTCGGAAAGCCATGATGCACGAATCGACCGATCTTCCCAGCCTCACGATCGTCCGCATTCTCACGAACGGCGGTCCGTACCGGTACGGCGAGGAAGTCTCGATCGCGTTCCGCAGTCCGGACGTCGGTCGATTGCTCTCGCATGCAGTCGATCGCGACGCGGAGCGACGAGACGCTTACGATCCCGTCGTTCCGGAGACCGTCTCCGCATGCGTGATGCGCGACGCGCCGCCGTACGCCGCAGGATCGATCGTCACGCTCTCGTTCGTCGATCCGCGCATCGCGCGCATCCATCCGAGCGTCGCGACTGCGGATCCGCTCCCGCGAGGTCCGGTTCCGCCGAACGTCGCGACGGCGCATCCGATTTCGCGAGATCCGGTCTCGGCGAACGTCGCGCCGGCGGATCCGGTTTCGCGAGGTCCGGTCTCGCCGAGCGCGATGCGAGCGATCGCCGCGTCGTCCGCTCGAGGCGAAACGCGTGGGACGCGCGCGTCCCTCGACGGATCGCCGGGCACGAGCGCCGTATCGGCGGAGCGAGTCTCCGACCACGTGGCGATCTCCGACGCGCCCGACGATGCGATCCATCGCGATCGTGAGCCGGGAGCGAGCCCCGTCGACACGTATGCGACGGAGAACACCGCGGCGACCGACTACGAACCTCCGACGACCGCGACCG
>CAZZYZ010000071.1:0-14391 GCA_964658425.1 Vulcanimicrobiota bacterium
CGGCGAGCCGACGACGAGCGCGTACGGCGCGACGTCGCGCGTGACGACGCTCGCGGCGCCGATCATCGCCCAGCGACCGATCGCGATGCCGGGCAAAATCGTCGCGTTCGCACCGACCGCCGCGCCGTCGCCGACGCGCGTCTCGCCGACTTCCCAATCGCCGTCGCCGAGCGGCGCGAACGACGGGTCGGTCGCGCGCGGACGGCGATCGTTCGTGAAGACCACGTGCGGGCCGACGAAAACGCCGCGGCCGAGCGTCACGCCGTGATAGACGCAGGCGTAATTCTGCAGCTTCGAATCGTCGCCGATCACGACGTCGAAATCGACGAAGACGCCCTTCCCGACGATGCACCGCTCGCCGACGGTCGCTCGCGTCCGAATCTGCGCTTGATGCCAGACGCGCGTTCCGGCGCCGAGGGAGACCTCGGCCTCGACGACGGCCGTCGGATGGACGTAGGCCTCGCTCACGCGTGAGCCGGCTGGCGGATCGACGCATCGATCGCGGCCGTCGCTTCTTCCGCGATGCGCAGCGAGGCGAGCGCGATGCCGGGGTCGGGCAAGTGTCCGCCGCGGACGCCGCGCACGAAGACCTCGAGTTCGCACGCGAGCGGTTCGCGCTTCTGCACGGGGAGTGAGATCAGCGTCCCCTCTTTGTATTGCGCGACGAGCTCCTCGTACGTGCCGATCGGTTCGAAGCTGCGGCCCGGCGCGAAGTTCGCTTCCTGCGTGATGTAATCGACGTTGCAGTAGCCGCGCGTCCCCGTGATGCTGAGCTGGCGGATCTTGACGGGGGTGACCCAATTCGCTTCGACCGAGACGACGCAGCCCGCCGCGTCGAGCAGGAGCGTCGCGTAATCGAGCCGATCGTCGAGGAGCGCCATTCCGCCCTGAGCGCTCACGAGATTGAGCCGCGCGCCGGTGATGAAGGCCGCCATATCGATATCGTGCACGCCGATGTCGATGAGGACGCTCGCGTCGCGAATGCGCGGCGGGAGGATGCCGACGCGGCGCGCCGACATGCTCACGAGTTTTCCGAGCTGCCCGCTCGCGACGAAATCGCGAACCGCCGTCATCGCGGGGTTGTAGCGTTCGACGTAGCCGATCATCAGCGGGATCTCGGCACGCATGCAGCGCGCGAGCATACGCCGCCCGGCTTCCATCGTGTGGGCGATCGGCTTCTCGATGAGGAGCGCGATGCGAGCGTCGATGAACTCGTCGGCGACCGTCTCGTGCAGGCTCGTCGGCACGCAGATAACGACGGCATCGACGCCCGCCGCGATGAGCTCCTTCGAGGTCGCGAATACGCGATAGCCGGCGTCGGCGGCGCCGGCGGCGGGCTCGGCTGCGGGTTCGGCGATCCCGACGAGCTCGACGTCCGGCATCGCGGCGACATTGCGCGCGTGATGGCGGCCGATCGAGCCGAATCCGACGACGCCGATCCGAACGCTTTGGAGCGCCATCGCCGTTACGCGCCCACGGCCGCGCGGATGCCGTGCACGACGGCCTCGAGCTGGTCGCGATCGAGCGACGGCCCGATCGGCAAGGCGACGATCTGCTTCGCGAGCCGCTCGGAGATGGGGAAATCGCCCGGGCCATACCCATACGCAGCGAAGAGCGGGTGCAGATGCAGGGGAGTCGGGTAATACACGCCGCTGCCGATCTGACGCTCGGCGAGCGCGGCGCGAACGGCGTCGCGATCGGCGCCGTTGCGCGTTTCGCCCGCATCGATCAGAAGCGAATACTGATGGTACGCGTGCTCGACGCCGGCCGGAACGAACGGAATCGTGACGCCCGGAACGTCGCCGAGATGCTCGTCGTAAAAGGCCGCGTTCGCTTGTCGCGCGCGCGTGATCGATTCGAGCCGCGAGAGCTGCACGCGACCGATCGCCGCCGAAACGTCGGTCATCCGATAATTGTAACCGAGCGAAAGATATTCGTAGCGCGCGCCTTGCCCGTGATGACGGAAGCGACGCGCGCTCTCCGCGATCGCGGCGTCGTCTGTCGTGAGCATCCCGCCTTCGCCCGTCATTAAATTTTTCGTCGCGTAAAACGAAAACGACGCGGCGTCGCCGAACGAGCCGGCGCTACGATTCGCCCGCTTCGCACCGATCGCCTGACACGCGTCTTCGACGATTTTTATTCCACGTTCGCGAACGCTCGCGTATCCGACCGGATCGGTCGGCAAACCGAATAAGTCGACGACGACCGCGGCACGCGTTTTCGACGTCGCCTCGCGGGCGACGGCGGCCGGATCGAGATTAAACGTCCGCGGATCGACATCCACGAAACGCGGGATCGCGTGCTGCATCAAGATCGGCGTCGCGGTCGCCGCGAATGTGAACGGCGTCACGAGAACGTCGTCGCCTTCGCCGATGCCGAGCGCTTCGAGTGCCGCGTGATTCGCCGCCGTCCCGGAGTTCATCGCGACCGCGTGCGACACGCCGAGTGCGTGCGCGAACTCGCGTTCGAACGCGGCGACCTCCGGACCCTGAGCGAGCTGGCCCGAACGCATGACGTTCGTGACGGCTACGATCTCTTCTTCACCCACGTGAGGGGTCACGAGCGGCACCGGTATCAAACGTTCGATCATCGGAAATGAGGCCTCCAGAGCCCGTACCCTATCGTTCGGCAAACGTGATACCGGAGAAGATCGTTCAAAAGTGATCCGGCGAACTTCTAACGTACTAAGCGATTGTCGAGATGCGGCCTTGCGAAGAGATGTATCGACATCCTTCACTCAGACTTGATACGCACGTAGAGACCGCAGGAGGGCAGACCGGGTGAAAGTATTTTCTGTGGTCGGGGCGCGTCCCGAATTCGTGCAAGTCGCCGTCCTCTCGCGAGCGTTGCGCCGCGATCACGCAGAAATTTTAGTGCACACCGGCCAACACTACGACGATCGGATGTCCGATCGATTCTTTTCAGAACTTAATATTCCGGACCCTGACTATCATCTGGGGGTCGGCCCAGGCGAACCGAACGTGCAAACCGGCATCATGCTCGGACGTTTGGCGGAGACGATGCGCGCGACGGATCCCGATCTCGTAATCGTGCGCGGCGATACGAATAGTACGCTCGCCGGATCGCTCGCGGCGAAATCGCTGCTGCTCCCGCTCGTGCATATCGAGGGCGGCATGCGCTCGTACGATCGCACGATGCCCGAAGAGATCAATCGCATCGTCTCGGATCATATCTCCGACGTAGCACTCGTTACGGACGAAGCGGCGCGCGCGCGCCTCGAACGCGAAGGCGTCCGCGAAAACGTGCACGTCTGCGGCGACGTCATGTACGACGTCTTCCTGCAAGCGCGCGAGCGCGCGACCGCGCAACTCGCATCGCAGCTACGCGCGTACGCTCGCGCGCCGTACGCGCTGCTCACGCTCCATCGCGCGGAGAATACCGATGATGCCGAACGCCTGCGCAGCATCCTCGCGGGGTTCGCGAACGCCCCGCAGCCGGTGCTCTTCCCGATCCATCCGCGAACCGCGAGCCGGCTCGCCGCGTTCGGGATCGATCTGCCGCCCGAAATCGTCCCGCTCCCGCCGCTCGGTTACCTCGATATCGTCGGGCTCGAATGCGGCGCGACGACAATCTTCACGGATTCGGGCGGCGTGCAGCGCGAAGCGTTTTTCGCGGGCGTCCCCTGCGTCACGCTGCGCGACGCGACCGAGTGGACGAACACGGTCGATGCCGGTTGGAATCGCCTCGTCGGCTCGTCATCCGCCGAGATCGCCCGGGCGCTACGAGAGCCGCCGGCTCGTCCGGCGACGCATCCGCAACTCTTCGGGGCCGGCGATGCGGCGGAGCGCATCGTGCGCGCGCTGGAAACCGATGCGACGCGCGAGATCGTGCGCGTCGCGCGCGCGCATCGCCTGGCGCGCGGCTATGCGGCGTCGGCCGAAGCGATCGAGCCGCGCGCGGCGAGCGGCGCCGTTAGCCGATAGAGCGAGGCCGCGAGCGCGAGCGCGTTACCGACGATCAGGACGGTGATGACCTCCGCGAGCGTCTTGTGGAAGGCGACGATCCCGGCGATCTCGCCCGCCGCCACGAGCGCGACGGGGAGGACGAAATCGAAACGGTGCACGCCGATCTTGTAACTCACGATCACGCCGAGCGCCCCGAGCAGCACCATCGCGATCGCATACGAGAATACGTACGGCGCGGCGCCGGCGAAGGTCGGGCCGGCGAGCATCGTGACGATGAGCCGCGGCGCGAAGCCGTAGGCGAAGAGCCCGACGAGCGAGACGCCGACCACGATCGAGAGCGCCTGCTTGAGGATCGGGAGCGCCGAGCCGCCGGCGAGCGCGATCCGGGTCGCCTTCGGCAACACGACGAGCGGGATGAAGCCGACGAAGAAAAACAGGATCTTCCCGGAGAGCGAGAGCGCGCCATAGAGTCCGGCGCTCGTCGGATCGGCGAAATGCTTGACGAGGAGGACGTCCGCGTAGCCGAGCACGGCGAGCGTGAGCGTCGCCGCGCTGACGTTCCCCATCGTGAGCGCGAGCCGGCGCACGTCGATGAAGACGGGTCCACGCCGACCGCCGAAATTTCTCAGGAGGATGATGAGCGCGGCCGCTAGCGAGATGCCCGTCCCGATCGCCCACCCGCCGAACGCACCCGCGACCCCGAAGCCGGCGTAGACGAGCCCGATCCCGAGCACGGCCTTGAGCAGGCTCTCGAGGGTCCCGAGACACGAGAACGTCACGAACCGCTCGAGGCCTTGAAAGACGGCGCGAAGCGGGCTGCTCACGACGGTGAGCGCGATGATCGTCACGACGATCGCGACCGATCGCACGTCGCGCACGTGAAGGAAGCCCGCGATCGCGCGGGTGCAGAGCAGGCCGACGACGAGCGTGAGCGTCCCCGCCGCCGAGCAAAAGATCATCGCCCGCTGCACGAACGCCGCGAGCTTGGCATCGTCGCCGAGCGCGCGCAGTTCGGCGACGTATTTCACGACGACCGTGCCGATGATCGCGGCCGCCGTCAGGCTGATCATGTAGCCGGCGTTGAGCGCCGAGAGCACACCGTAGGCCACCACGCCGATGCGGCGGCTGATCGCGAAATGGAACGCGTAGCCGAGCGCGTTGATGAGCGTCGAGGCGACGAAGACGATCGCCGATTGCCGGATGAAGTCGCTCGTCGCGATCGTCTTCATCCGGGTCGCGATATCAAGCAATGGGAGCCTCGAGGGTATCGCCCGGGCTCGGCACGCGGGACGTAAACTTCGCGAGGATGAGCCGCACCACGATGTTGAGTTCCTCCACGTGCAGCATCCGCGCCATCCCGACGAAGACGAACGCGCCGATGACGAGCTGGCCCGCGAGATACCACGCTCGCGCGGCGAACGACTCCTCGACGTGCGTGCCGAGCGAGACGATCCACCACAGCGCGAGCGTCATGATCCCCGAACACAGCAGCACGCGGGCGAACGAACCCGCGAGCGTCTTCCAATCGAAGCCGCGCATCAGCCGCCAGACGAGGCCGAAGAGCAGCGCCGCCTGCACCCATTGGCTGACGGAGTTCGCGAGCAGGAGGCCGCGCGCGCCGAGCGGCTGGAGCCACGCGAGCGAGAGCACCACGTTGAGCACGACCGTGAAGATCGAGATCGCGACGGTCCAGCGCGTCTCGTTGCATGCGAAGGCGCAGCGCGAGAGGACGACGTTGGCCGCGAGCCCGACGAGCCCGATCGCGCTGTACGGCAGGAGCCCCGCACAGAGATCGGTCGCGCTCGCTTCGAACGCACCGCGCTGGAAGAGCGCCGCGACGATCGGGTGGCCGAGCACGATGAGCGCGAAGACGGCCGGCACCGTGATGAAGTTCACGAGCCGCAGCCCGGTAAGGACGCTGCGGCGGATCCCCGTCCGATCCTCGCTCGCGAATTGACTCGCGAGCAGCGGGAAGATGACGGTCGCGATCGCCGCCGCGAAGATCTGCTGCGGGAAGCCGACGAGCTTGTTCGCGTAGTTCATCCCGGCGATGTAGCCGGGCGAGAGCGTCGAGGCGAAGTGCCGATCGAAGAAGATCGCGAGCTGGCCCGCCGCCGAACCGACGACGATCGGGCCGAGCACGAGCCAGATCCGCGCGAGCCCGGGGTGCCGCAGATCGACGACGAACCGATACATCTTGCCGCGCACGATCGCGGGGAATTGCACGACGAGCTGCGCCGTGAGGCCGAGCGTCGTCCCGAGCACGAGCGCGAAGATCCCCATCCGGTGCGTGAGCGCGAGCACGGTGCCGATCGTGACGAGATTGATCGCGATCCCCTGGATCGCCGTCGCCGAGAACCGCTGCCGGGCGTTGAGCATCGCGCTCGCGACGCCGGCGAGGCTCGTGGCCACGACGCTCGGCATCAGCCAGCGCGTCATCCGGATCGTGATCGCGAGCTGACCGTGCGAGAAGCCGTGCGCGATGACGGGCACGTAGGCGGGCGCGAACACCCAGCCGCCGACCGCGAGGACGCTCAGCGTCAGCGCGAGGACGTTGAAGACCGTGCTTCCCAGCCGCCACGCCGACTCGTCCTCGCCGCGCGCCACGTACTCGCTGAAGACCGGGACGAGCGCCGTGACGAGCGCGCCGTTGAAGACGCCGAAGAGGATCGTCGGGATCGTCGCCGCCGCGAGGAACGCATCCATGTCGCTCTGCGTACCGAAGAAGCGCGCGTTGACGACCTCTCGGCCGAAGCCTAGGACGCTCGAGACGAGCGTCGCCGCCATGACGAAGATCGTCGATCCGGCGAGCGCGCGTTGCGAGACGGGGACGCTCGGGACGGCATGGAGCCGTCGCGACCCGAAATCGACCGACCGAGAGGGCTTAATGTGCTCCCTCACCGCGAATGACCGCCGGGATCGTCTTGGCGAGAATGAGCAGATCGCCCGCGGGGGACCACGTCTCGATATAGCGGTTGTCGAGCCGCATCCACTCATCGAACGGCACGTTCGACCGTCCGGAGACCTGCCACAGGCACGTGATCCCCGGCTTCACGCGAAGCCGTGCCCGCGCAAACTCGTCGTAGAACTCGACTTCTCGAACGAGCGGCGGCCGAGGGCCGACGAGGGACATATCGCCGCGCAGCACGTTCACGAGGTTCGGCAGTTCGTCGATGCTCGTACGGCGCAGAAACTTCCCGAGCGGATGGAGCCGCGGGTCGTCGCACATCTTGAAGACGGGACCCTCGACCTCGCTCCGGGCGTGCAGATCCTCGTGCAGCAGATGCGCGCCGTCGATCATCGTCCGCAGCTTGTAGAGCTTGAAAGGCCGCCCGTTGCGGCCGATGCGCTCCTGAGCGAAGAACGGATCGCCGGGTGAGACGACCGCGACCGCGATCGCGGCGACCGCGACGACGGGCGAGAGCACGAGCAACGCGGCGCCGCCGATGACGAGATCGCACGTGCGCTTGAGAACGCGCCAACTGCGCGGGATCGGCCGCGGCGCGAGCCGTTCGATCGGCGGGACCGGCACGGGCCGCGGGAGGAGGACGCGCGTGTCGACCTGCGGCGTCACGCGAGCACCGCCCCGGCCCGCAGCGCTTCCCACGCGCGCTCGCCGACGTACGACAGGCCGGAGACGGCCGTGCCGACGCCGCGCCGCGCGCCGAGCTCGAGGTAGGGCGCGTACTCCCGGGTGTGATCGCTGCCGGGGGCCGTCGGGTCGCAGCCGTGATCCGCCGTGAAGATCGCGAGGTCGCCCGGCCGCAGCGCCGCCTCGAGCGCGGGAACGTGCCGATCGAGCCGCTCGAGCGCGCCGGCGTAGCCGCGAGCGTCGCGACGATGACCGAACTTCGTATCGAAATCGTTGAGATTCACGAAGACGAAGCCGCTAGGTAGGTCGCTCAGCAACGCGAGCGTCCGCGCCATCGCGTCGTCATCGTCGACGGTCCGAACCGACGACGCGATGCTGCGGCCGCCGAAGATATCGCAGATCTTCCCGACCGCGTGGACGGGGACGTGCGCGGTCGCGAAACGATCCAAGAGATTCGGCGGCGCCGCGATCGCATAATCGCGCCGATTCGGCGTTCGTGCGAAGGCGCCCGGCTCTCCGACGAACGGTCGTGCTATCACGCGATTTACTTCGCACGGCGGTACGAGCATTTCCCGCGCGCGCTCGCACCAATCGTAAAGACGTTCGAGCGGTACGACGTGCTCGTGGGCCGCGACCTGGAAGACCGAATCCGCACTGGTGTAGAGGATCGGTCGACCCGTCGCGACGTGTTCGGCTCCGAGTCGCGACAAAATCTCCGTTCCCGACGCGCGTATATTTCCGAGCGGCGCGACGCCGCAAATCTTCGCGAATCCGGCGGTAACGTCGGGGGGAAAGCCTTCGGGGAAAGTCGGAAACGGGACGCTCGTGAGGATCCCCGCCATCTCCCAGTGTCCCGTGATCGTATCCTTACCCTTCGACCGTTCGGCGAGCCGCGCGACGAATGCGGCAGGCTCGGGATTCGGTTCGACGCCGCGAATCGGCGTGAGCCGTCCGAGCCCGAGTCGTGCGAAATTCGCGAGCGCGAGGCCGCCGACGGCGCGCGATACGTTGCCGATCGTGTCGGCACCGGGTGCGTCGCCGAATCGATCCGCGTCGGGGAGCGCGCCGATCCCGCCGGAGTCGAGAACGATCACGACGCAGCGTGGCATAGCGGCAAGCGCTTCGTACTCGAAACGGTGATGCCTCCCCCACGACGCACGGCGTACATTTTAAGCGAACGCTCATGCTCGATTTCATAAAGCGAATTATTTCAGTCATTGCGTTTTCGCTCGTTCTCGCGTGCGTCACGTCCGCGCGCGCACCGGTCGCTCTCGCGCAGGTGCCCGCGGAACCCGCGGGACCCGTCACCGCGGGGCCGGCGGTACCCGCATCGATCGTGACCGCACCGCCCGCGGTACCGGCGGTCACGCCGTCGCCCGGGCCGAGCGCGACCGCGACGCCGCCGACGGGGCGACGCTTGGCCGCATATCGCGTCACGGCGAATCGGATCGCGTTCTATTCCAATCGCTACATCGTGACGGCCGACGGCAACGTGGCGATCACCCTCGGCGACGGCACGAAGATCGACGGCAACACGTTCTTCATGGATCTACGGCTCAATCGTTTCGTGATCGCGGGCAACGTCGCCGTGACCGCCGCCGGAAAAACGATCCACGGTGCCGCGTTCTCGGAATACTTCGATTTCGATCGCGCATATTTCGTGCCGATCATCTCGGAGCCCGATCGCTGGACCTTCGTCTCGGGCGATTACGCGCATCCCGCGCTCGGGCGCGAGATGCCCGGCGACGCGTTCTACTTGCCTGACCTCGCGGGCGAACGCGTCTTCCTCGCCGCGAAGCGTGCGAACATCGATCCGCGGGAGAGCGTGCGATTCGCGCCGGCGACGTTGAACTTCGGCCTCGCGAACGTGCCGTTCCCCGCCTACTTTTTGGATTTTTCGCAGAACCCGAATTACGCGCAGAATTCGCTCTCGGGCGCGTACGTCGACGGACCGTACGATTTCGCCGGCGGCCAGCGCGGTCTCGCCACCGCGCATATCCGCTACGATTCGGCGAACGGCTTATTTCCGGCGTACGAACAACACTACTTTACAAATAACGGCTACTTGGTCGGCTCGATCAGCCCGCTCACGCGGCCGCGCAAAAATTACAACCTCCTCGGCTACAATCGTTTTTCGCCGGGGCTTTCAGCGCAATTCATCTTTCAGGCGCTCGCATTTCAGCACGGCTTCGAGCGGCCGCTCTCGGTAACCGGACTCTCGACGCTCCAGGTTACGGGGTCGCTCCCACACTCGTTCCTGCAACTGACGCTCGGCCAGACCTATTTTAGTTTGTTGCCGAGGCCGAAGCCCGGCGTCAACGGCTTACTCTACTACGGCGATCCGACGCATAACTGGGTGCCGGATCATCCGCTGACCGGGTCTCTCAGTTGGGTCGGCTTCCGCATCCCGGTGTACCATCGGTCGCTCACGTACCAATTGCGGTCCTTCGTGAACTACGCTCACAACAGCGAGACGCCGCTCCAATCGCTCGGCGGAGTCAATTACGATACGCTGTACGGAAAAGGCGCCGGAATTAACGTCGCGACGAAATCCGTCACGATCACGCACGATCGACGCAATCGCGACCTCTACTTCACCGGCGTGTTCGATAAACAGCGCACGTATTATTCGGCGCCGCACCACATCGACGTACAGCAGGAGACGGTCTCGCTCACGAAACTGATCGATCCACACAAGCTCACGCTCCTTCTTTCGTATACCAACGTGAACACCGGCGATTTTTACGGGAAGCAACAATCGATCGCGTACGCTTCCGCTCCGGCGCTCGATCCGTTTACCGGTCAAGCCTACGTCGGCTACGCGGCGTTTCGCGGCTTCGGAACGACGCGGTCGTTCAACGAACAGCTCGTATGGACGCCGAGCGAGGTGTTCAATCTCGTTACGACGCTCCGCGAGAATCGAGACTATCCCGAACCCGTGGCCGGAGCCCCGCAGGTCATCGGGCCGAACATCTCGTTCAATAACTACGGCGCGACCCCGTACCAGGCCACGCTCGAGGTGCGGTACCGCTTCACCCGGCAACTCGTCATCGATGTCCAACGCTCGTATTATTTCGGGTTCGGGGGATACCAACGGTGGCAGCCGCAATTCTCGATCCAGGTCGAAAAATGAGAGATACGCTTCGCTTCGCCTTCGCCGCCCTCGGAACCGCGGCACTGCTCACCGCCGGTCTCGGCCGTGGCCTCGCGCCCGCCGTCGGAGCGATCGTGCCGATCCCGCTCGCGACCGCGAGCGGCCAGACCCCGCCGCCGCTGACTGCGACCGCGACACCGACCCCATCGGGCAAGCTCGTCGCGTGGACGGGTCAAATTCTCGACGACCGGAGCGGCTTCGTTTTCTTTACGACGGGCGACGGCTTCCGGCTCGCGCCGAACGTCAAGATCGCATCCGCGAAGACCGGCGGCACGACGTCGCTGCAGCCGGTAACCCGCACGTATGCGCGGGCGACCTTCGACACGGGCAACGGCGCCGTCACCGAACTCGCGCTCTCGAATACGAAGCTACCGCCGGAAGCGAACTACGTCGACGTCAAAGGATTCGCGATCGCGCTCTCGACGCCCGCGCCGAATCCCGATCTCGAGAACCACCACGCGGGATTCAGCGGCCGGCCGGTCCTCGTGACCTTCACCGTCGAAGTTCCGTCGCGCACGCCGTTCGGCGATGAGGTCTTCATCGCGACCGATCAGAGCGGCTGGAGCGCGACTGCGATCCGAATGGATCGCGTCGATGCGATCCACTATCGCATCTCGGGTGAATACGCGTCGGGGACGCGTCTCCTATATCGGTACACGCGCGGTTCGTGGAACGCATCGGAACGCGATCAGCACGGGCAGCAGACGACGCACGAACTCGTCCTGCACGATGCCGACGTTCGTACGATCCGCGACGTCGTCTATGCATGGGGCGACCAAGATCAGACCGCGCCCGATCTTGGGAACGCGCTTCCGACCCCGTTCAATCCCGGGCCGTTCAACGTACCGCCTCGGGGTCATTAGCGTCTCTCGCGGTGCGGTGCCGACGCTCGAAACGCTGCGTTCCTGATCGGCGATGCCGGAAGTTTGCCGTTCGACTCGCTCCCGCATCACCGAAGCGACGCTGGTACCGCTCGTAGCGGTCGGGATCGCCACGCTGGCGTTCGCGATCGCGACGATCGTCGTAACCGTCATTCGATATCGAATCTTTCGCTCGCAAGTCGATCTCGGACTCTTCGCGCAAGTCATCGCGTCGTCGTTCGCCGGTTTCTCGAGCACGGCGGAAGGCGGAGTCGACCATCTCGCCGTTCATTTCTCACCGATCTTAATCGCGTGTCGACCCGTTCTCGCGATCGCGCGATCGCCGCTCGCACTCGACGTCATTCAGGATCTATTATCGGCCGGGTGTCTTCCGGCGATCTATCTCATCGCCCGACGCCGTCTATCGACGCCCATGGCCGTGCTCGTAACGTTCGTGTGCTGCGCGTACCCGCCGCTGATCGCGATGACGGTCGGCGATTTCCACGAACTCGCGTTCGCGACGCCGACGCTGCTCTGGCTCGCATACGCGCTCGAGGCCAGGCATATGCGCATGGCGACCGCGCTCGCCGCCGTCGCGCTGCTGATCAAAGAAGACGTCACGCTCGTCCTCGCTTTCGCCGCAATCGTGCTGTGGCTGCGAGCTCGGCGGGGCGGCGATAGCCGGCTCGCGCGGTTTTTCGCATCGTTTGCGATCGCGGCCGTCGGTATGCTCGTACTCTACTTCGGTTTCGTTCGTCCGTCGCTCTCACCGACTCACGTCGCGGCGCCGCAATACAAACTCTACGATTGGAGCTCGCCCGGTTCGACGCCGAGCGGCGTCGCGGGCGCGCTCTCCCCGATTCGCCTCACGTATCTCGGTGGCGTCTTCGTCCCGTTGCTGTTCGCGCCGCTCCTGACGCCCGCGGTCGCGCTCGCGATCCCGGGTCTGCTCGAAGTGCTCGCATCGCACGAAGCGATCACGATCGATCTTTCGACGCACTACGCCGCGTGTTGGCTGCCGTATCTTTTCTTCGCGTTCGTGCTCGGTGTCGCGCGCGTCGCGCGACGCTCGCGAGGCCTCGCGTACGGCGCACTCGGATGCAGCCTCGCGGTCTCGCTGTGGATCGACGTGTCCGCGAATCCGGCGCAGTTTTGGTATTCCGCCTATCGCATGCCGGACGCGCGCGACGCGCGGCTCGAGCGACTGCTGCTGACGCTCCCACCCGACGCGTCGATCGGCTCCGACCTTTGGATTTTCGCGCACCTCGGGCTACATCCGCATGCGACGATCGACCCGACGCACGCCGAGTTCGTCGTGGTCGATCGCCGCTGCGATACCGCGTACTGTCGGGATCGGATCTTCCCGTTCGTGGCGTCCTCGCTCGCCGACGAAACGCTGCACCTGCGCTCCGCGAACGACGGCATCGAACTTTACGAGCGTTGACCATTGGAACGCGGCCAAGCGCTCTGCGATTCTAAAACGATAATTGCTTCGTCACGATAGAGCGTCCGGCCGCAACCCGAGGCGTCCGGTAACGCCGAAACGGTAGCAACGATGATCGCATTCTCTGCGGCTGCTCGTGCGAATGCGGTCGATGCTGCCGCCGCGTCCGAGACGTCGCTTCCGGGAACGGTACCGATCACGTCGCCTGCCGGGATACCAAGCGTAACGACGCGCGGCGGCCGTTGCCGCACGAGGACGGTAAACGCTCCAGACGGCACGCCGCCACGCGCGAACCCGCCCGCGAAATACGCGACCGGACGCGTCCCGCTCTGCATCGCGAAGACGGCACATGCGACGCAAGGCGCGAGGGCCGAGATCGGGCGGCCGAAGCGCGATCCGATCGCAAAGAATGCGAACAACGCTGCGAGGACCGCGAACGCCGGCGTATTCGACGTCATCGCATCGTTCGCGAATACGGCACGTACGTCGAGCACGCCGAGCGTCGATGCCGCCAGTCCGATTCCGAGCAGCGCGCCGCGATGCAACCGGTCCGAGGCGACGGCGAGATACGTACCGAGCGCGACGCATGGCAGGACGAATCGCAACGATTGCCCGCTCGCGAATTGCGGCGTACCGTTCGTGAAGCCGAAGGGCGCGATAAGAAAGACCGCGAGCGCGCCGAACCACGTCGCGCGCATTCCGCAGTCGCGGGTCGAGCAAACGCCCGCGATCGAAAGCGCCCCGATGCAAAACCATGCGGGCCCCGCGCGGCCCAAAACGGAGGGCAACAGCACGAGCGCTTCCCGCGGGTGGGCGAGCATCGTGCTGCTCCAAATGTTTGGATACGCGCTCGAAGCGATCGAGACGATCGCCGTTTGCGAGAGCGCGGCGTCGCGCGCGAACCAGACGGCGAGCGGCAGAAACGCGAGCATCCCAAGCGGTCCGCGCTCGAATGCTCCAACCAGCGCGAAGGCGGTACCGGACGGCTTCGTGAGCGCGAGCACCGCTCCGGAAACGATATCGCGCGCAACGACGAATTCATCGAACAGCGCGCTCACCCAGATATCGTTTTGCAGCGAGACGATCTCGTGCGCGGCGACGCTCGTCGCGAGCAAGCCGCAACCGGCGAGCGCGGCCGCCATGCGCGACGTGCCCGGCGCACTCGCGATGCGCCAGAGCAGCAGCAGCGCGGGCACGACGCCCGCGAGCCCGACGTCGCGCAGCCCGCTCGTCGCGAAGAGTCCGGCCGCGAAGAGTTCGGAGCCCGCGGGATACCACCAGTAGCGCGTGTTCGTCGTCCAGATCCCGTGGCGCGCGACGAAGCTCGCCGCGAGCGGGAGATGGTAAATTACCGTATCGCCGTCCATCAGCGGCCGCACGATGACGGGCGCCGCGAGCGCGACGACGATTCCAAT
>CAZZYZ010000072.1:0-14329 GCA_964658425.1 Vulcanimicrobiota bacterium
CCTGCCGGAGATCCTGCTCGGGCTGATGCCGGGCGCGGGCGGTACGCAACGCTTGCCGCGTTTGCTCGCGACACACGCCGCCGCGAAGGACGACGTCGCCGCCGTCCGTGCCGCGCTCGAGATGATGCTCGCCGGGACGCCGCGGACGGCGGCGGTCGCACGCGATCTCGGCATCATCGACGAGATCGCCGAAGACGTCGTCGCGCGCGCCGTTACGATCGCGCGCGAACGGGCCGGTACGAAGCGGCGCATCAGCGCGATGTCGTTCGCGGTATCGCCGCCGCTCGTCGCGTACGCGCACGGGACCGTCCCCGCCGAAGACCGCGGCGGCTTCGCGGCGCACAAGCTCATCGACGCCGTTGAGGCCGCATCGCAGCTTCCGTTCGCGCGTGGCGTCGCGCGCGAGGCGCGACTCTTCGAGGAGCTCGTCGCGAGTGCGCCCGCCCGCGCCGCGATCCATCTCTTCTTCGCGGAACGCGAGCTCGGCAAGATTCCCGGCATCGCGCGCGAGGACGCAACGGACGCGATCGAACGCGTCGGGATCGTCGGCGCGGGGACGATGGGGACCGGGATCGCGATGGTCTTCGCAAACGCTCGGATCCCCGCGATCGTCATCGACGTCGATGCGGCGCAGCTCGAACGCGGCCGCGCGAACGTCGCGAATACGTACGAGCGCCAGGTCGCGAAGGGCAAACTCGCGCAGGCGGATGCCGACGAGCGCGGCGCTGCGATCGCCTTTGCGAGCGCGTACGAAGCATTCGCCGAGGTCGATCTCGTCGTCGAAGCGGCGTTCGAAAGCCTCGCCGTCAAACGCGAGATCTTCGCCGCGCTCGACGCCGTGGTCCGGCCGGGCGCGATCCTCGCGACGAATACCTCGACGCTCGACGTCGATGCGATCGCGGCGTCGACGGGGCGCCCGCAGAACGTGCTCGGCCTCCATTTTTTCGCGCCCGCGAACGTGATGGCGCTGCTCGAGATCGTGCGCGGCGCGCAGACCTCCGCCGCGACCCTCTCGCTCGCGACCGCACTCGCGAAGCGGCTCCGAAAGAAAGGCGTGCTCTCCGGCAACGCGTTCGGCTTCATCGGAAATCGTATGCTGCTCGATTATCTGCGCGAGACGTTCTCGCTGCTCGAAGAGGGCGCGACGCCGCGCGAAATCGATTCCGCACTCGAAGGATTCGGTTTCGCGATGGGACCCTGCGCCGTCTGCGATCTCTCGGGGCTCGACGTGTTCGTGAAGATCGGCGATGCGGCGCCCGACCTCGGCTATCGTCCATCGGAGTTGCCGCGGCGGCTCGTCGAACGCGGCCGACTCGGCCAGAAGAGCGGCTCCGGTTTCTATCGTTACGACGGGCGAACGCGCAACGTCGATCCCGATGCGGAGGCGATCGTCATCGACGAGTCCGCGCGCCTCGGCCTCGAGCGCCGCACGATCTCGAGCGACGAGATCCTCGAACGCTGCCTCTACGCCCTCGTCAATCGCGGCGCGCATCTCCTGGACGAGGGCGTCGCGTTACGACCGGGCGACGAAGACGTGGCATGGGTCTTCGGCTATGGATTTCCGTGGTACCGCGGCGGCCCGATGTGGTGGGCCGATTCGGTCGGGCCGCGCGCGATCTACGAGCGCGTCGCCGGATGGCGAGAGCGCTTCGGCAGCCGCTGGGAACCCGCGGCGAGCCTCGCGGCGGCCGCGGAGGCGGGATCGTTCGCGGCCGGCGCTTCGAGCGTCGCGCGCTCGTCCGCCGTAACGCGCTCGTGAGCGCGACGCAGGCCGTCGTCGTCGCGGGAGCGCGCACGCCGATCGGCAAGGCGTTTCGCGGCGCGTTCAACATGACGCACGGCGCGACGCTCGCGGGCCACGCGATCGCCCACGCCGTCGCGCGCTCGGGCGTCGATCCGCACGATATCGACGACGTCGTGCTCGGAGTCGGGATGCCCGAAGGCGCGACCGGGCACAATTTGGGCCGCGCGGCCGCACTTCGCGCCGGATTGCCGATCGCCGTCGCCGGGACGACCGTCACGCGGTACTGCGCATCGGGTTTGCAGGCGATCGCATTCGCGGCGCAGCGCATCGTCGTCGACGGCGTCGAAGCGACGGTCGCATGCGGCGTCGAGTCGATTAGTATGGTTGCGAACCATCTCAACCTCTTCGGGTTTACCGAACAAACGCTACTGCGAACGCACGCGGATCTCTACATGCCGATGATCGAGACGGCGGGTCTGCTCGCGAAGCGCAGCGGCATCTCGCGCGACGCGCAGGACGCTTACGCCCTGCAGAGCCAATTGCGGACCGCCGCAGCGCAAAAGGCCGGCCGCTTCGATGCGGAGATCGTGCCGCTCCCCGCACATCGTTACGTGGAAGACGAGGCGACCGGCACGGTGCGCGAGACGCTTTTCGAACTCGGCGCCGACGAGGGGAATCGGCCCGACACGACGCTCGACGGGCTCGCGGCGCTCAAGAGCGCGAGCGCGTTCGATGCGCGCTCGCCGATCACGGCCGGCAACGCGTCGCAGCTCTCGGACGGCGCGGCCGCGCTCGTGTTGACGAGCGAGGACTACGCACGCCGTCACGGCCTCGAACCGCTCGCTTCGTACCGTGGGCTGGCGGTCGCAGGGGTGGCGCCGAAGGAGATGGGCATCGGCCCCGTGCTCGCCGTCCCGAAGCTGCTCGCGCGACACGGCCTTCGCCTCGGCGACGTCGATCTTTGGGAACTCAACGAGGCCTTCGCCGTGCAGACGATCGCGTGCCGCGATCGTCTCGGCATCGACGACGAACGCCTCAATGTCGACGGCGGCGCGATCGCGATCGGCCATCCGTACGGGATGAGCGGCGCGCGCATGGCACTGCACGGCATCCTCGAAGGTCGCCGGCGCGGCGCGCGCCGGCTCGTCGTCACGATGTGCGCCGCGGGCGGCATGGGCGCGGCCGGCTTGTTCGAACTCTTCTAGCGTACCGACGCATCGCGTGGTGCGATCGGCAAATCAGCCCTAGCGGAAGCGAGCCGCCGTCGCGAAGAGTGGAGTGCGATGACGAACGAAGACGTGTATGCCGCGGTCATGTCTCTCAAAGAGGCGAGCGAGGCGTTCAGTCGACGGGTCGAAGAACGCTTCGATCGGATGGACGAGCGCTTGGACAGGGTGGACGTTCGAGTCGGACGGATCGAAACGCGCCTCGAAGTGGTCGAGGACGGCGTTACCGCGGTCCGAACCGAGATCGCCGCGTTACCGCGGCGCTCGCGTTGAGCCGTCTCGCGACGGCGCACACGTACGCGTTCCGCTAGCGCAAAGAATGTGCATCGCTCGGATTCCCGGATAACGCGTATGCGGTAAGGTGGCGGCTCTGATCGGAGCAGTACACCCAGCCGCCGACCGCGACGGGGCTCTGCCAATGAATTCCGCCGATCGTCCCGCCGGCACCGGCGTCCGCCGATGACCACAGCGCGTGGCCGCTGCGCGCGTCGAGCGCGCGAAGCACGCCCTCTCCCGCGACGAACACCACGCCGTTGACGACGACGGGTGAGGTCGCGGCGACGCTCGCGCTCCACGCGGGCCGGAGGCGCGTCCGGCCCGCGTGATTCGTCTCGACCACGAAGGCTTTGACGCCCGCGTCTGCGCCCGGGAAACCGGCGTAGATCCACGTCCGCGTCGCGTCGCGCCAGACCGCGGGCGCCGTGAAGAGCTGCGTCGGCAACGGAAGCGTTTGGCGCTCGCCGCCGATGCCGCCGAGGCGCTCGCGATCCAACACGTAGAGCAACGCACCCTTCCCGCCCTGAACCGCGAGCAGCGGCGTCGTGCTCGCGTCTTCGCGCGGCAACATCGCGGGCGCCGTACTGCCGAGATCGGCGTCGTCGCTCTCGAGCTGCGGGTACTCGCGCGGCGTGAACGACGCGTCGATTCGCGACGCATCGCCGTCGAGCGCGAGGACGCTATCGCCGTAATCGGTCCCGCCCGACGCGGCATCGAACGCGCCGTTGCCCGTCGCCACGTACACCCGGCCGTGCTGCGACGGATCGGGATCCACGACAGCCCCGGCGCGCGACCAGATCCCGGACCGTTCCTGCGGACACGATGCCGCGCTGCGCGGATCGTAGCTCCGGTCGAGCAGCAGCCGATGGATCGAACTGCAAAGCGAGTTCGTCACATGCGTCGCCCCGTCGGAAAGTCTGATCGCGATGATGTGACCGTCGTACGGGCCCGCGTCGCCGATATAGCCGGACGTCACCGCATACAAAAAGCCGTTCGCGATCGATAGCGCGGACGCGTCCTTCTCGACGTCCGGCATCCGTGTGATCGCGAGCGGGAACCCGGGAGCCGATATCTCGCGACCCGTCGCGGCATCGAGCGCGTGCACGCGACCGTCGATGCCGGGGACGTAGACGTTTCGTTCGCTCGGACCGGCGACGGCGACGGAGGTCGTAATCTTCGATCCGCTCGTCGCAAAGCGCCATACGACCGTTCCCTTCGCGCCGTCGATGCCGTACGTCGTGCCGCCGGTATCCGTTTCGACGAGGAGCGGATCCCCGTTCGGACGGCCCGGAACGTGCGCGAGCACGATCGGCGCCGTATCCGCTCCGCGGGCGAACGTCGCGACCCAACGTCGCGAGAGCCCGCGAACGTTGCGCGTCGTAAACGAACGGTCGTCTACGAGCGAACCCATCCGCGAGGGCGATCCGCCGAACGTCGGCCAATCTCGAGCCGATTCCGAAGCGAGCGCGGGGCGAACCGCCGCGGACGACGCCCTCGCGCCCGATCGGTCCGCCTCGAATGCGACCGTGCTCACGACGATGAGAGCGGCCGCGACCGCGACGCGGTTATGCGCTCGCGTGAGACTTCGCTTCGCGATACTCTTCGATGTGCTTGTAGACCTCATCGGGAAAGTTCAGGTCCTTATAAACGTTGCCCGCATCGGGATCGCTCGCATCCGGGATGATCGGGAACTCTTGCTCTTTCTGATACTCCAAAATTTTCGCGCGCTTCGGCGGATTGTAATCGGCCGCAACGACCTGCGCGACGAGCGCCCGCGCGTCCTCTTCGGAAAAATCCTTGTCCTTGCGTAGCTCGGAGACGACCTCGTCCTCCGAACCGAAATGCCGCGCGACCATTGCGAACACGAGCCGGCCGTAATGGCCGATATCGTCGCCGCGATCGAGCGAATCGAGCAGATGAGCCATCATGGAGTTAGCGCGTAGATCATCGAACATGCTTCCACGATACCCGAACTGGTGTTCGATAAACAACGGATTCGACCGGGCGATCATCGCCCAGGCGGGTGGGGGCCTCCGACGTACGGGCGTCCGTGCCGCGCGATCATCCGACCGTCATCCAAACGCGGCGATCCCGGTGATGTCCTTCCCGACGATCAGCGCCTGCATCGCGTCCGTGCCCTCGTACGTATAGACGATCTCGGCGTCGAGCATGTGGCGTGCGATTTGATATTCGAGCAGCACGCCGTTGCCGCCGAGGATATCGCGCGCATCCGCGCAGATGCGTCGCGCGGCCGCCGCGTTGTTCATCTTCGCGAGCGACGCTCGCCCCGCCGTCAGCTTCCCCGCGTCGGCGAGTTGCGAGAGCCGCAGCAAGAGGAGCTGCATGTTCGTGAGGTCGGCGAGCATGTGCGCGAGCTTGGACTGCACGAGTTGGAAGCTCGCGATCGGCTTCCCGAATTGCGTCCGCCGCTTCGCGTAGGCGAGCGCGCATTCGTAGGCCGCCGAGGCGTGGCCGAGGGCCTCCGCGGCGACACCGCCGCGCGTCGCCGCGAGCAGCGTCCCGAGATCGCGGAACGAGCGCACGCCGGGTAGTCGGTTCGCCGCCGGAATGCGCGCGCCGTCGAAGCGCATGTCCGCCTGCACGATCGCGCGCTTGCCGATCTTCCCGTCGATCGGCGCCGCCGTCACCCCCGGCGTGCCGGCCTCGAGCAGATAGCAGCCGACGTCACCCGCGTCGTCGCGCGCGCAGACGACGACCACGTCCGCAATCGTTCCGTTGCCGATCCAACGCTTGCGGCCGTCGATGACGTACGCATCGCCCTCACGCCGGGCGCGCGTCTCGAGCGCGATCGAATCGGAGCCGTGATCCGGCTCGGTGAGCGCGAACGCGCCGAGGGTCGCCAGCCGCGCCATCGGCGGCAGCCAACGCTCTCGCTGTTCGGGCGATCCGTACAATCCGATCGCGCCCATCGCGAGCCCCGAATGGACGCCGTAGAACGTCGAGAGGCTGCCGTCGCCGCGCGCGAGTTCCGAAGCGACGATCGTCGTCGCGAGATAACTCAAACCGGGACAGCCGTAGCCGCGGATCGCGCCGCCGACGATACCGAGGTCCGCGAGTTTATGAAAGAGCACGGCCGGGAACTCGCCGCGTTCGACGTACGGCGTGATCGCGGGCGTGATCTCCGCATCGACGAATGCGCGTAGACGCGCGCGCACGTCTCGCTCGCTCGGGTCCAGGAGCTCGTCGACGGCGTAGTAATCGACCTGCGGTCGAACGCCGAAATCGTGCGCGCTCGAGGCCGAGTCGCCGCTCACTTCAGCAGCGGGATGACGTTCGTCGGCGCGATCGGATAGAAGCCGAGGACGAGCGTCGCCGCCGCGCAGAGCCCGACGCCGATCCACGGCAGCACGTTCGACGCGGGCGTCCGGCGCACGATCTCCGCGCCGACCGTCCGCACGTACATCGTGCGCACGATCTTGAAATACGCGTAGATCGAGATCGCGGTCCCGAGGACCAGCAATGCGGCGAGCCATGCGTAGCCCGCGCCGACGGCGCTCGCGAGGATCAGCACCTTCCCGGTGAAGCCCGCCGTCGGCGGCAGACCCGCGAGGCTCAACAGAAAGAACGTCATCAACGCGGCGAGCGCGGGGCGACGATAGCCGAGGCCCGCGAACGCAGCGAGGCTCGCATTCTCGCCGCGCTCCGAGCCGAGCAACGCGACGACAGCGAACGCGCCGAGATTCATGAACGTGTAAGCCGCGAGATAGAAGATCGCGTAGCGCAGGCCGCTCGTCGTCGAACCCGCGAGCGCGGCGACGATGTAGCCGAGCTGCGCGATACCGCTATACGCGAGCAGCCGCTTGATGTCGCGCTGCGCGAGTGCGGCGACGTTCCCGACGATCATCGAGAGCGCCGCGACGATCCATAGCGGAACGAGCAGCGCGTGCGCCGCCCCTTCGGGAAGTGCGGCGTACGTGAAGCGCGCGAGCACCGCGAGCGTGCCGGCCTTCGTGACGACGCTCATGAACGCGGTCACCGGGAGCGGCGCGCCCGCGTAAACGTCGGGCGTCCACACGTGGAACGGCGCGAGGCTGAGCTTGAAGCAGATGCCGACCAGAAAGAGCCCGCAGCCGAGATCGAAGAGCGATTGCGAGGCCGGCGCGGTCGCGAACGCCGCGAGCGCGACGCTCCCGGTCGCACCGAAGAGCAGCGCCATGCCGTAGAGCATCACGGCCGACGCCGTCGACGAGAGCAGCAGATACTTCAATGCCGCTTCGCGGCCGCCCGGCCGGGGCGAGAGCGCGCAGAGACAGTACAGCGCGAGCGAGAGCAGTTCGAGGCCGAGAAAGATCGTTAGCAGGTTCGCCGCGCCCGCCATCAGCATCGCGCCGCTCGCACCCCACAGCAGCAGCGCGAGGCCGCCCGCGGCCTGGTCGCGGTGCCCGAGCGTGGCGCTCATCGTGAGCGAGAAGAGCGCCGCGATCACGACGATCTCTTCGAAGCAGATCGTAAATCCGCCGCGCACGAAGGCGCCGCCGAACGCGGCGATCGGGTCGTTCCACCCCGACGCCGCAACGATGCCGGCGATGACGAGTCCCGCCGCCGAGACGGCGAGGCCGGCACCGCGCGGTACGCGCTTCGCGAAGACGAGATCGATCAGCAGCACGACGAGCGCGGTGACCGCAACGATCACGATCGGGAGGACGGTGCCCCAATCGGCCGCGCCGAAGGGGATGACGAGCGGCGCGGTCACGGTTGCGGCGTCCCGAGCGGGACCGTGATCGGTTGCATCTGCATCGGCGCGATCGGCTGCGACCGCGCGCCCGGTGAGAGTTGAAGCGGCTGACTCCCCTCTCGCTCCGTGACGGTTCCGAATGCCTGACCCGAGACGCTCACGGGGCCGGGATTCACGCCGAGCCAGACGATCGCGAGGACGATCGGCGCGAGCGCGAAGAGTTCGAGCGGCACGAGGTCTTCGCGCTGCGGCAGGTCGTCGTGTTCGGGGCCGTTCATCACGCCCTGCAGCACGCGGAGCATGTACGCCGCGGCGATGACGATCGGGACGAGCGCGACGAGCACCGGCCACACGTAGCCCGCCTGATAGAGCCCCGTCAAGATGAGAATCTCGCCCGCGAAGCCTGCGAGGCCGGGCAAGCCGAGCGCGGCGAGCGCGACGATCGTGAGGCTGCCGGCGAGCTTGGGGTTACGCGCGCCGAGGCCGCCGAGCCGCGAGAGAAGCCGCGTATCCTCGCGCGATTCGACCTGGCCCATGACGATGAAGAGCCCGGCGCTGAAGAGTCCGTGGGCGACCATGTAGACGACCGCTCCGCCGAGGGCGACCGGATTCCCGCTGAAGATCGCGAGCAGGATGAGCCCGAGATGCGAGAGCGACGAATAGGCGACGACGCGTTTGGTATCGTCCTGCACGAACGCGGCGAGCGCGCCGTACACGAGCGAGATCAGCCCGAGCGCGAACATGAGCGGTAGGGCGGCGTGCATCTGATTCGGGAAGAGCGCGCTGCCGATGACGATGAAGCCGTAGAGCCCGGCCTTGGATTGCACGGCGCTCACGATCGCGGCCGTCGACGACGGCAGCGCGGCATACGTCTCGGGCATCCAGGTGTGCAGCGGAAACACCGGCGTCTTGATCAGGAACGCGAACGCGAATCCGGCGAAGATCCACGTGGCCCATTCGGTCGGCAAGATCGGCGCGAGCCGGCCCGGCGTCGCGCCGAGCGCGTCGGTCGTGCCGGTACCGATTCCGTACGCAGCGGTCGCGAGCAAGAGCGCGAGCCCGCCGACGACGTTGTACACGAGATATTGCCAGGCGGTCCCACCGCTGCGGCCGGGCGTCCACGCGACGAGCACGACGAACACCGGGATCAGCATCAGATCCCAGAACAGCGCGAACAAGAGCAGATCGCGCGCGACGAACACGCCCGTCATCGCACCGAGCAAGAGCAGCATCTGCGCGACGAAATCGCGCGTGCGCGGGACGCGCGCGACGACGAGCGCGCAACCCGTCGCGACGGTCAGCAACAGCACGAGCCAATAGCCGATGCCGCCGAGCCCGACGTGAAAATTCGCCGCGAACGGCCGCGCGAGCCAGCGCACCGATTCATCGGGTGCTTCGGCGCTCCACGCGGTGAGCGCGAACATGCAGAACGCGACGATGACGCCGGTCCACTTCGCCGTCTCTTCCGCCGAACGCGGCATCAGATAGAGCAGCAGTCCGGCCGCGATCGGGATGATGACGAGCGCGGCGATCAATGCGGCACCTGCACGAGCGCGAAGTAGACGATGAAGCAGGCGGTGCCGATGACGAGCGTCAGCGCATACGAGCGCACGAGCCCGTTCTGCACGGTCCGTGCGATCGCGCCGAGCATCCCCGCGGCCCACGCGACGTCGTGTACGGCGGCCTGCAAGACGCGCGGATCGACCACGCGCGATGCGAACTCGCCGAGCGCCCGCGCCGGTTTCACGAACAGCAGCCCGAGCGCGTCGTCGACGTAGAACGCGTGCGAGAGAACGGGCGGCCGGCCGAGCGTCTCGACGCGGATGCGATCGACCGACGACGCTTGCGCGGCCGCCGTCCCGTAGCGCAGGAACGCGATCACGATACCGATCGCGACGAGCGCGAGCACGATGACGGTCGACCACTGATCGCCGAGCGGCGGCGGCGCGAGCGAGAGCGCCGTCCCCGTCCCGAACGTCGACCCGAGGAACCGACGCCACGGGCTCTGCTGGCCGCCGATCGCGACCCAGCCCGCGCCGATCGAGAAGAGCATCAGGATCGCGACGGGTGCGTTCATCAGCCAGTCGGGCGGATGCGCGTGCGTGATGTTCTCGTCGCGATGCGCGCGCCGGTCGGGCAGGATGCCGAGCTCGGCGTCGGTCGCCATCGAACGGTCGGGCCCGAAGAACGTCAGGAAGATCATCCGGAACATGTAGAAGCCGGTGATCCCCGCCGTGAGCGCGCCCGCGACGTAGAGGAACGGATGCCCGTGTTCGAGCGCCCCGTAGATGATCGCGTCCTTGCTGAAATAGCCGCTGAAGCCCGGGAAGCCGATGATCGCGAGCGTCCCGACAAGCATCGCGTAGAACGCGAACGGCATCCGCTTCATGAGGCCGCCCATCTTGCGCACGTCCTGCTCGTCGTGCAGCGCGTGGATGATCAGCCCCGACGTCAGGAACAATTCCGCTTTGAAAAACGCGTGCGTGAAAAAATGCAGCACGCCCGCCTGATACGCGCCGACACCGACGCCCATGATCATGTAGCCGATCTGCGACATCGTCGAATAGGCGAGGATGCGTTTGATATCCCATTGCACGATGCCGAGGATCGCGCCCGTCACCATCGTGAGCGCGCCGATCACGCCGACGAGTTCTTGCGCCGCGGGCGAAGCGTTCCAGAGCGGCGCGAAGCGCGCGACGAGATAGACGCCGGCGGTGACCATCGTCGCCGCATGGATGAGCGCGGAGACGGGCGTCGGGCCTTCCATGGCATCGGGGAGCCAGGAGTGCAGCGGGACCTGCGCCGATTTCGCCGCGCAACCGATGAAGAGCGCGACGCAGATCGCGAATACCGTGCCGCTCGCGAGACTCGGCGCCTTCGCGAAGATGTCGACGTACGCGATCGATCCGACGTTGGCGAAGATCGCGAACACGGCGAACATGATCCCGATGTCGCCGACGACGTTGATGACGAACGCCTTACGTGCGGCTTCGACGGCCGACTCGCGATCGAACCAAAAGCCGATCAAAAAATACGAGGCAACGCCGACGAGTCCCCACCCGACGAGCAGACCGACGACGTTATCGGAGAGCACGAGCGTCAGCATCGCGAAGACGAAGAAATTTAGATACGCGAAGAAACGCGCGATCGCGCGATCGTTCCACATGTAGCCGACGGAATAGAGATGGATCAACCCGCCGACACCCGTGATGATCAGCGCCCAGAGCACGGCGAGCGGATCGAGCTGTAGGCCGAGCGCGAAGCCGCGCGTCCACGTGACGAGCGGGAGGTGGACGCCCGTATCGTTCGTCGCCGCGCCGAAAGAACTCGCGATCAGCACGAACGACGCGAGAACGACGCCCGTGCCGACCCAACCGGCGCTCCGTTTGAGCTGCGGTCCGCACGACCAGATCGCGATCGCGCCGAGCAGCGGCAACAGCCACGCGAGGAGTAAGATCCCGCTCATCCGTGCAGCCTCGCGACGTCATCGACGTCGACGATCTTCGCGCGCCGAAAGACGGCGACCACGATCGCGAGCCCGATCGCGGCTTCCGCCGCGGCGACCGTCACGACGAGGAACACGAAGATGTGGCCCGCGTTGTTCACCCACGCGCGCGAATACGCGACGAGCGCGAGGTTCGCGGCATTGAACATCAACTCGATCGACATCAGCATGATCAGCGGATTGCGCCGCAGTACGACGCCCGCGACGCCGATGAAGAACATCACGGCCGAGAGCGCGACGTAGCTCGACACGTCGACGCTCATCCGCGCGCCTTCGCGATCGGCTCGCGCAGATCGCTCTTCTTCGGCTTCGGTTTGTGCCGGCCGAGCGTCCGCTGCGGCGGCGCGTCGCCCGCGAGCAGCACGACGCCGATAACGGCGACCATCAGCACGAGCGCGGTCGCCTCGAACGGGAGGAGTTGCACGGTGAAGAGCGCGCGGCCGAAATCGGCGACGCTCCCGAAAACGTTCGCATCGCCCGTCGCACCGAGGGTCGCCGCGTGCGCGGTCAGTCCGGCGAGCGGCGTGCGCGCCATCCCGTAGACGAGGAATCCGAACGCGACCGCGATGACCGCGAGCGCCGGCGCGAGCACCCGCGGCATCCGATCGGGTCCCTCGGCGAACGGCCCGATGCCGCTCGAAAGCAGCGCGATCACGAACACGAAGAGCATCAGGATCGCACCGCTATAGACGACGATCTGCACGATCCCGAGAAACTCCGCCTGGAGCGAGAAATAGAGCGCGGCGAGTGCGATGAAATTCGTGAGGAGACCGATCACGCTATAGACCGGGCTCTTCTGCGATATCGTGAAGATCGCGCTCGCGATGAGGACGATCGCGAGCGCGTAGAAGGCGATCACTCGAGGACCAAACCTTTGGTCTCCGTTTTCAGCTTCGCGCCGTTGAACGTGGCCTCGTAGCCGGTCGCGATATCGACCGTGCTCTTGCGTTCGATGACGAGCCCGAGATCGGAGGGGATGCCGCCGGGCCGCTCGTCCGGCGCGATGCCGACGCCGCCCTCGGGCGGCACGAGCAGGCGATCCTTACTGTAGATGAACGAGCTGCGGCGATAATCCGCCATCTCGAAACGCGGCGTCAGCACGATCGCGTCCGTCGGACACGCCTCTTCGCACAGGCCGCAGAAAATGCAGCGCAATTCGTCGATCTCGTAACGCCCGGCGAAGCGCTCGCCGGGTGACCGGCGATCTTCCGGCGTGTTCTCCGCGCCGATGACGGTGATCGCGTTCGCCGGACACGCGATCGAACAGAGCTCGCAGCCGATGCAGCGTTCCTTGCCGTCGGCGTAGCGACGCAATTCGTGCAAACCGTGAAAACGCGGCGCGTGCTGTTTCTTGACGTTGGGATACGCGATCGTCGGTTTCTTCCGAAACGCGTACGACAACGTCGTTGCGAACCCGCGAGCCAGCGCGACGACGGCGCCCGGTAACGATTGCACGATCTACCCCGTAAACGCGACGATTGCGGCCGTCGCCATCAGATTGAGCGTCGCCGCCGGTAAGAGAAACTTCCAGCCGAAATTCATGAGCCGGTCGTAACGCAGGCGCGGCAGCGTCGTCCTGAGCCAAATATACATGAAGATGAAGCACGCGGCCTTCGCCAAGAACCAGATCAGCCCGGGGACGATCGTCAGCCCGAACGGCGCGCCCCAGCCGCCGAGAAAGAGCAGCGTCGCGAGGCACGCGACCGTGATCATGTTCAGATACTCCGCGATGAAGAACAGCCCGAATCGCAAGCCCGAGTATTCCGTGTGGAATCCGCCGACGAGTTCGGTCTCGGCTTCGACGAGGTCGAACGGCGCGCGATTGGTCTCGGCGACCGCGGTGATGATGTAGATGATGAATCCGAAGATCTGCGGGACGATGAACCACGTGCGATACTGCGCGTGTACGATGCCCTGCAGCGACGTCGTCCCGGCGAGGATGAGGACGCCGATCACGGACATCGTCATGGCGAGCTCGTAGCTGATCATCTGCGCCGTCGAGCGGACGCTGCCGAGCAGCGGGAACTTCGAACCCGACGACCAGCCCGCGAGCGAGATGCCGTACACGCCGATCGACGTGAGGGCGAAGATCACGAGCACGCCGCCGTCGACGTTGCCGACGGCCCAGAGGCCCGCGCCCGTCTCCGAGAACGGGATGACGGCGAAGGTCGCCATCGCCGTGACGAGCGAGATGAACGGCGCGAGCCGATAGATGAGCGGGTCGGCCGTATCGGGCGTGAGGTCTTCTTTGAAGAGCATCTTCACGGCGTCCGCCGCGGGCTGCATCATCCCCCACGGGCCCGTCCGATTGGGGCCCGGACGCAGCTGCATCCACGCCATGATCTTGCGCTCGAAGATCATCGAATAGGCGAAGACGGTCAGCACGACGCCGAGGATGATCGCGGCCTTGATGATCGCGATCAGCCACCATGGCGCGGCGACGAAGGCATCGACGATCGCGTGCATCAGCGGCTCCCGACCGCGAGCGCTTCGAGGTCGGCGGCGGCGCGGACGTTCTCGATCGTGACGTAATCGCCGTCGGCGAAGCCGTTCGCGGGAGCCTCCGGCAGGCCGTCGACGATTCGTACGATGCCGGGCAGCGCCGTCTCCTCGATGCGAACGACGAGATCTCGCACGACGCCTTCGCGGGCGCCGCGCAAATCGAGCCGCTCTCCGGTCGCGAGGCCCAGCGTCGCGGCGGTTTGCGGCGCGACGGTCGCGGTCGGCCGGGGCCGCAGCGTCGCGACCCGCTCGTCGAAGAACCCGGTCCCGCCGCCCGCGAAGATATCGGCCGCAACCGCGCAGCGCAGCGTCGCGCCGTCCGCGCTCGCCGCGCGCGTTTCCGAGCCCGCGGTGCCGCCCGCGAAGCGAGCGTCCCCGAA
>CAZZYZ010000073.1:0-14315 GCA_964658425.1 Vulcanimicrobiota bacterium
AGAGGATGTCGCAACCTCTGTCTCTCTGTTGCGGCAGCGAGTTGTGGATATGCCTCAGATAGCGTGGAACAAAATCGAAGCGACATTGTAGCCAAATTGATATTCGCCTAAGAGGTGAGCTTCAGCGTCGCTAAGTGCTACCATATCCTGCTCGGAGATCCGGCGTGTCTGGAGCAATTGGGCTCACGTTTTTGCTTAGCCGCGTACGAACTAGAGCTCGGCGATTTGATTTTGTGTTTTGTGCGATCATCCGGGATGGTTAGCGAATGAAGTTTGGCGTTACGCCGCCCGCAAGGGCAAACGTTCGTACATCGGCGTTCGCGCCGATGCGGCGTTCGAGCACGAGCGTCTCGCCCGCGACGTATAGCCGCGCGCCGCTCACCGTGAGGACGTTCTCACCGCGCGTGACGGTCACGACCGCCGCGCGTAGCGCGAGCTCGCAATCGGCGACGCGCAGCTTCGCGGGCGGTACGACGATACGCGCGCCGTGCGGCATCGCGTGCGCGACGAACGCCCGCGGACCGCTCGTCCGCGTCAGCTGCGTGAAGCACTCCGGCAACGCCGAGAGCGCCCATGGCGCCTCGCCCTCGACGGGCTGCGCGGTGTGGATGCCGTCGCCGCCGTTCTGCGGCGGGCTCGGCGTGCCGTGCGAACTCGTGAAGCGCGTCTCGCCGGCGCCTAGCAGCCCGAAATGCAATGACGTGACGAGGACGACGAACGCGAAGACCAGGAAGGTCGCGAGCACGAGCGCACGTGCCACGGGTCGGCTACGGCGCCGGGAACACCATGCGCGCGCGCCCGATTCGGCAATCGGCCATGCCGTAATAGATATCGAAATCGCGTTCCGCGGCGCCCGGGCGCACGTCGATCGCCGTCGGGAAGACGACATTCGCGACGATCCCGGAACACTCGTCGCGCGTCTCTGGCACGAGCACGGGTTCGGGCGAACGGTAGCGCACGATGTGCGGCCGCTCGAGATCGTGGATCACGATGCCGGCCTGATACTTCATCCCGACGCAGACGCCGTTCTCGTCGTACTTCGCATCGACGCCGTGGAAGACCGACATCCAGCCTTCGGCGATCCGGACCGGAGGCGTGCCGCCGCCGTTTTTCACGAGCCCCCATGTCCCCTCGGGGACGAGGACGACGGCGCTCTCGGCGACTTCGAGCAGTTTCGTGCGATCCGCGAGCACCGCATCGACCGGCACGTAGCCGATGCGCGTGCATTCGCGCTCGATCGCCGGCTTCGCGAGGATGATCGGCGCGGCTTCGGCCGTGTTCTGCGCGTGGATGAGCACCATCGGCCGGTGATAGAAGGCGAAGCTCCGGACGCCGCTCGGCGAGAGGACGGGCTCGGGGAAGAATATGCCGTCCTTGTCGTCGCCGCTCGGGCCGCCCGACCGCGAGAAGTCCATGAGGCCGATGCGCTCCCACACGTAGCCGTCATGCGAGATCGCGACCGCGATCCGCGGCCCGATCGGACCGAACGCCGTGAACGCCATTAGATACGCATCGAGCGCCGGCACGAACGTCACGCGAGGATCTTCGCATCCGTAACCGCCCGGATCCGTCCGGATCTCGCTCTCTTCGCGCGGTTCGAGCGCGAATCCGAGCCGGTCGAAGACGGGCGCGCCGGCGGAACCGGACGACTCGTACAGCCCCACCCGCGAGACGTTGCCCTCCGCGACGCAACGCGGATAGAGCAGCAGTTTGCCGTCCCGCGTTCGCGTGCTCGCCGGATTGAGGACGCCCTCGCGTTCCGAAGAGTCGTCGCTCGGGGACAACGCGATGCCCAATCGTTCCACATGCGGCGCGAACGACGCGAGCGTCTCAGTTTGCAATCCGTACTCCTCGCAACTCGCACCGAGCCATAGCGACCTCCGAAAGTATCGTCTCAGAAGCCGCAGTCGACAAGCCCATTTTGTAAAGATCCCCGGAGCGGGCCAACGTCACTTTAGCGCTGTCGAAGCAATCGCGTCGTCTTCCGGTGTGACGACCTCGATGACGGAGTTCTCGCGATACACGGAATTGGGGACGATCCACAGCGTGTAGGTCCGATAGCTTTCGACCGTCTCGCCGCCGTCGAAGGGCGCCCGCTCGAATGCGACGATTCGCACGCGATCGGTGTTGGCTCGAATGGATTCGATCACCTGATGCCAACCGCTCGACTTGTGAGGCCCCATCAATAGGACGACGCCGAACTCGTGGTTGAAGCGCACCGGCGCCTTGATCCCGAGCGCCTCGAGGCCGCGGACGTTCCGCACGACGACGACGCGATCGGGACCGCTTTCGGGGGTCGTCCCTTGCGCGTAGGCTTTCACGCGGACTTCCCGGCAGCCGGACAGCGCCAGGAGCAGCACGCCGAGCGCGGCGAGCGTTCTCATCGAGGGGTGCGGTTCGCGGGAAGCGTTCCGCGGCCTAGCGGAACGGGCGACCGCAATCCCAAAGTCGTTGTCCGCGACTACGCGTCGAAGATATACTTGGAAAAATCGTGAAAATATTTCGTGGACTGGCGCTGGCGAGCGCCGTACTCGCCTTCGTGATCGCCGTCCTCGGAAGCTGGGTCCGGATCAACGATGCCGGGCTGACGTGCCCCGATTGGCCGCTCTGCCACGGCGAACTCGTCCCCTCGCTCCATGGCGGCGTCATCCTCGAGTGGTCGCATCGCCTCGTCGCCTTCATCGAAGGCTTCGTCGTCATCGGAGCGATCGTCGCGGGATTTCGCGTGCGCAATCGGATCGCGGGCGTGACGCGGGTACTCGCGGCACTCGCCGCAATCTTCGTCATCCAAGTCTCGCTCGGCGGCGCGACCGTCCTGCTCGCGAACAGTCCGTTCTCCGTGATGCTGCACTGGGCGATGGGGATGGCGCTGCTCGCAACGCTAACCATCCTCGCGATCCTCGCGATCGTCGCGCCGCGACCGGACGGCGTTCGCAGCGGCCGGCCGGCACCCGTCGTCTCGCTCCTCGGCTTCGCGTCGCTCTGCGCGTTCGCGACGATGTGCCTCGGCGCGTACGTGAGTTCGAGTTACGCGGGGCTCGCCTGCGCGACGTTCCCGAGCTGCGAGGGGACGTGGCTCGGCGAGAACGGCGCCCAACTCGTGCAGATGCTGCATCGCATCGCGGCCGGCACCTTCGCGATCGTCGCCGTCGTCGCGGTCGGAGCCGCGCTCCAGAGCGCATCGCAGCGCGTGCGCGGGTTCGCGGCCGCGGGCGGTGCGCTCGTCGTGCTGCAGATCGCGCTCGGCATCGGAAACGTCGTGTGGCGCCTCCCGGTCGCACTGCGCGAAGCACATGCGGCGAACGCCGGTGCCACGTTCCTGTGCTTCGTAATCGCGGCCGTGCTCGCCGCGCTCGAGCCCTATCGCGCCGCGGAGCGCGCTGCCGAGCGCAGCGTGCCCGCGCGCCGGACGGCGTCCGCATGAGCTCGACGCTCTCGCGGCTCGACGGCACGGCCGCCCCGCTCCCGACCGGGTGGCGCGGCACGCTCTCGGATTACTACGAGATCACGAAGCCGCGGATCATGTATCTGCTGCTGATCACGACGTTCGCGGCGATGGTCATGGCCGCGCGCGGAATCCCGCCGCTCGGCCTCACGCTCGTGACGTTGCTCGGCGGCGCGCTCGCCGCGGGTTCGGCCGGGACGTTCAATTGCGTCATCGATCGCGACATCGATCGCCTGATGATGCGCACGCTCTCGCGTCCCGTCCCTGCGGGCCGCATCTCGCCCCTCGCGGGCTCGATCTACGCGACGATCCTCGGCGTCGTGTCATTCGCGATCCTGTACGCATACGTGAATCCGCTCGCCGCGTGGCTCTCGCTCGCCGGCAACGCCTACTACGTCGTCATCTACACGCTGTGGCTCAAACGCAGGACGACGCTGAACATCGTGATCGGCGGAGCGGCGGGTGCGGTGCCGCCGCTCGTCGGGTGGGCCGCCGTCACGCACACGGTCGGCGCGCCCGCGCTCGGACTCTTCGCGCTCATCTTCTTGTGGACGCCGCCGCATTTTTGGGCGCTCGCGCTGATGGCGAACACGGACTACCACAAGGCGAACGTCCCGATGCTTCCCAACGTGCGCGGCGTCGCGCGGACGAAGAAAGAGATCTTCGTTTACTCGATCGTGCTCGTCGTCATGTCGCTCGCGCTCACACCGTTGCATATCCTCGGCCTGTGGTATTTCATCCCCGCCGCGATCCTCGGCGGCGTCTTCCTGTGGGATGCGTGGAAGATGCTCGTCGGGCCGACGAAGCCGCTCGCCCGCGTGCTCTTCAAGTATTCGCTTCTCTATCTCGCGCTGATGTGCGTTGCGATGGTCGCCGATCGCGTGATCGGCTAAACGCGCGTGGCGACGACGAAACCGAGACCGCAGACGCCGGCCGCCGGCGCGCCGAAGAAGGTTGCGGGGCACACGTTCGATCGCTCGCATCTGCCGCTGCTGCTCACGCTCGGGCTCGGCGTCTTTGCCGGAGCGCTCGATCTCGGCGTCATCTCGCCCGCGTTGCCCGCGATCGCGCACGCATTCGGCGTCGCGCCGCGCGACGTCGCGTGGACGTTTACGCTGTATCTCTTCGCAAATGTCGTGAGCATCCCGATCATGACGAAGCTGTCGGATCAATACGGCAGGCGCGCGATCTACACGCTCTGCGTCTCGATCTTCGCCGTCGGCAGCGTCCTCGCGATCGCCTCGCCGAACTTCACCGTCTTTCTCATCGCACGCGCGATCCAGGCCGCGGGCGCGGGCGGCATCTTCCCCGTCGCCACGGCCGCGATCGCGGACCGCGTCCCAGTCGAACGCCGCGGTTCCGCGCTCGGCATGCTCGGCGCGATCTGGGGGCTCTCGGCGATCATCGGGCCGACGCTCGGCGGCGCGATCACGCACTTCGTGTCGTGGCACTGGATCTTCGCCGCGAACGTCCCGCTCGCGATCGCCGTGATCGTGCTCGCACAGCGCAACGTCCCGCAGATCGCCGCGCGCGTCCGCGGAGCGCTCGATATCGCGGGGATCGCCGTCCTCGCCATCGGCTTGCTCGGCGTTATGGTCGGGTTGACGCGGCTCGACGCGCACGCCGCGACGTTCAGCAACGGTGCGACCTTCGCCGCGCTCGCCGTCGCAGCGGTCGCGTTCGTCGCGCTCGTACCGATCGAGCGCCGCGCCGCGGCCCCCGTCATCGCACCGGCGCTCTTCGCAACGCGGCAACTCGCCGTGACCTACGGCCTCGAACTGCTGATCGGTCTGCTCGAAGGCGCGCTCTTCTTCATCCCGGCCGCGCTCGTGGCGGCCGACCGGCTCACCGCGGTCGCGGCGGGCGGCGTCGCGGCGATCGGCGCGTTCATGTTCGTCGCCGTCATCCCGGCGGCCGGCCGCGGCCTCGATCGCTACGGCAGCCGCGCCGTGCTCTTCTTCGGCGCGACGCTGACCGCGGTCGGTCTCGGCCTCTTCGCCGCCGAGATCCAGACGCTCTGGCTCGCGATCGCCGGCATCACGATCGCCGGGATCGGTTTCGGCGCGCTCCTGGGTGCGCCGACGCGCTACATCATCACGAACGAGGTCCCCGCGACGATGCGGGGCACGGGCGTCGGTCTGCTGAGCGTCTTCCTCATCATCGGCCAGATCTTCGGCGGCTCGCTCGCGGGCGGAGCCGTCGGCGGTCGCATCGACGATGTCGATGGCTACCGGCTCGCATACGAAATCTTCGCCGCGCTCGCCGTCGTCGCGGCGCTCGGCACGTTCGCCCTCGCGACCCGCACCGCCGAACGCAAATCCCCGATCGAAGCCGCGCTCAACTAGCGCAACACGGCCGGCCTCGGCATCCGCGCCGGAACGAAACGCCGAACGAAGGGTCCCGTTCGCTGCAACACGTTTTTTGAAATATTACGCGGCACCGCGGGCGATGCCGCGTCCGATTTTGTAGAAGAGGAAACCGAAGACCGAGACGATCACGATGACGGCGATGAGATCGGAGAAACCGGAGAACCCGGCGACCGAATTGCCGCAGATCGAGACGGCGGCCGACGAGAGGTAGAGATTGAAGCGTTCGAACGGATTCGATGCGAGGTTCGCGTCGTTGCGAACGGCGGCGACGACCTCGTTCGGCGACCACGAACCCTCGTCGACGAGTTCGCGAATCGAACCGTACTGATCGATGATCGCCAGCCGCTCGGGATGGATCAACCCGATCTTTTCATCGGGGAACGCGGTCACGTCGAACGCACGCGCGAATTGCATGACGTCGTTCGGATCGCCCGTCGCGAGCGTCCAGCGGTCGGCGTTCGCCCCGAACTGGCGCGCGTAATTCGCGAGCACGTCTCCGCGATCGTACGCCGGATCGAGCGTCACCTCGACGAGGTGAACGGGAAGCCCGGCAAACTTCTGCTGCATCGTGTGGAAGCGCGACGAGACGAAGGGGCACTCGCGCAGATCCTTGCAACGCGAATAGAAGAACGCGATGACGACCATCCGGCCGTGCAGCGACGAAAGCGCGACGGCGCGACCGGTCTGGTCGACGAACGTCACGTTCGGCGCGATCTCGCCGACGGCGACGCGGTGCACGTCGTTGACCAGCGGCGAGGCCGTGGGAAGCTGCGTGACGCCCGAACCGGTCAGTGCCTCGGAACCGATTGCATGCACGCCGGAGAGCGACCACGGCGTCGTATCTTCGTCGGCCGTCGCATCGATCGTCGCGCCGGCGTGGAGCGCCGCGAAGGATGCCGGATCGACGCGGAACGTTCCGATCCCGGCGGGCTTGCCGAGGAACGCATCGTAGCGCACGACGATCTGATGATCGTGGGGAAGAACCGCGAGGACGAGCCCGCGCATCGCCGCCTCGTGGGCGGATGCGATGCCCCGGTTTGCGAACAAGACGATGATGAGGGAACCGAGGATCGATAACACTCGGATGGAGAGCGACGTCTTCGCGACGCGCGTTCGCGAGCACGACGGTTCCCTCGTGCGCCGGGCCTGGACGCGCTCCGAGCGGCGCATCGTCATCATGGGGCTGTGCGGCCGGCTGCTCATCGCGATCGAGCCGATCGTTTGTTTCGCCGTCTTCGCCGCCATCACCATCGCCCTGATCTTCTTCCCGGCCGCGCACGGCTCGACTCTAACGCATTTCGAGTCGGCGATCGTCATCGCCCCCGTCTTCGGGATCGCGGCGCTCGCCTTCGCGGGCTGGACCGTCGCAGTACTCGTCGCCCCGCTACGAGCGTTTCGACAGACGTTCGCGCCGATCTACATCGTCGACGGCTACGTTCGCTATCGCCGTCCCGATCCGCAGACCGAGGCCAATTCGAACGGGTACGTCGCCGTGCTCAACGACGAACGCCACGAGATCGTCGAGTGGCCGAGCCTCGGTTCCGCCTCGATGATCGAGGCGCTCCGCCCGGCGATGATCGAGTTCAGCTACTACGGCGGCATCCATCGCATCGACGGTCGCTCGACCGGCGTCGTTCCGGAAAAGATCACGCCGCTCAGCGTCGGAATGAACTCGCCTCGCGCGTAAGGGGCACGCCGGCTCGCGGCGAGAGAGAACGAACGCGCGCATCGCACGCGGAATCGATTAAATGCGAGGGATGACAGTTCACACAGCGGGTGACCCTTACAGTTTGACTTCCGTTGATGTCGATGCCGGCCACGCGTGGCCGAAGCCGCTGTTGCGAAAGACGAGCGACAAGATCACGAACACCAGGATGATCGCGACCACGACCGCGGCCTTTACGAGCGGCGGGATGCCGGCGGAGACGGGGATCGTGTAATCGTGTTCGGTCGAATCTTCCATGATTAGCTCCCGGCTCCGAGGATGCCAACGGCTGCGAGGATGACGAGGACGCACCCGAAGGCCATGAGCCCGAGCAAGACCTTCGTGAGCTGATTGTCGAGACCCGTGGTCGCCCAGTCCTTCGCGAGTTGCACGGACGTCGTCCCGCCGACGATCACGGCAAGGACGAGAGCGATCGTTTTTTCGGTAGCTGCTGCACCCATCATGTTCGCCTTACCAGAGATAGAAGAGATAGAAGAGCGCGACCCAGATGACGTCGACGAAGTGCCAGTATAGCGTCCCCGCCGTCAAGCCGAAATATTTCGATCCCGTATAAACGCCGCGATTGGCCTGAATGAAGAGCGTGATCAGATAGATCACGCCGATGAACACGTGGAACCCGTGCAGGCCGGTCAGCGTGAAGAACGACGCACCCATCGTCGATCCGGCCCACGTGATCGTCAGGCTGTGATACTCGTACGCTTGACCGCACAAGAACAGGATGCCGAGGACGATCGTCGCGACCATCCACATGTTGAACGCGCCCTTCTTGAGGTGCTTCCAACTCTCCATCGCGAAGTGCATCGTCGCGCCCGATCCGAAAAGAATCGTGGAGTTCACCGCCGCGAAAGCGACGTCGAAGCGCGGTAATTGCAAGCCACCCTTCGCGATCGGCGGCCAATTCGGGACCGAATTGCGCAAGTAGAGATACGCGAAGATGAACGCCGAGAACAGTACGACGTCGGAGAACAAGAACAGCACGAACCCGAGCAGGCGCATGTCGCGCTGCTCGGCATAGGCGGAGTCGACGCTATCGTAGCGTGCGACGACCGCCTCGTGGCTCGCATTGAGGGAACTGACCGCCATCGTTTCTCCTAGTGCGCGGGGGACGGAGCCGGAATGCCGACCTGACCGACCGTCGGCATGTAGAGCGAGTCTTTCGCGTCGTCCTTATCGAGACCGACGTACGGCAACGGTTCCGCGAAGTCGTACGGCAACTTGAGGACCGCCGGGATCTTCTTGAAGTTGTAATACGGCGGCGGCGAGGCCATCATCCATTCGAGCGTGCGCGCGTGCCACGGATTTCCCGGGGCGCGCTTGCCGCGCGTCATGCTGTGGATCATGTTGCCGATGACGACGAGCGTCGAGAGAGCGAGAACGAACGATCCGGCCGACGCGACGTCGTTCCAGAATTGGAACTCCGGTCGATACTGGGCAACGCGACGCGGCATCCCTTCGAGCCCGAGCCAATGCATCGGCAAAAACGTGATGTTGAACGACACGAAGGTCAGCCAGAAGTGCCACTGGCCCGCCTTGTAATTCATCATCCGGCCGCTGATCTTCGGCCACCAGTAATAGAGGCCGGCGTACATCCCGAAGACCGAACCGCCGAAGAGCACGTAGTGGATGTGCGCGACGACGAAATACGTGCCGTTCGCATCGAGATCGAAGGGCACGGCGCTCAGGAACACGCCCGTGATGCCGCCGAACGTGAACGTCGCGATGAAGCCCATCGCGAAGAGCATTGCGGGATGGAACTCGATCTTGCCGCCCCACAACGTCGCGAGCCAGCCGAAGATCTTCACGCCCGTCGGGATCGAGATAATCATCGTGATGATCATGAACGGCAGCTGCAGCCAGGGCGCCATGCCCGAGGTGAACATGTGATGCGCCCAGACCATGAAGCCGAGGAGCGCGATCGCCATCGACGAGAACGCGATCATCTTGTACCCGAAGACCGGCTTGCGCGCGAAGGTCGCGAACACTTCGGAGATGATGCCGAACGTCGGCAAGATCATGATGTACACGGCGGGATGTGAGTAAAACCAGAACATATGCTGCCACAGCAGCGGGCTGCCGCCCTTACCCGGGTCGTAGAACGGGACGCCGAACTGACGCTCGACGAAAAGCGCGGCGAGGGCGCCCGCAAGTGCGGTGGTCGCGACGAGATTGAGCAACGCCGTTGCGAGCGACGCCCATACGAAGAGCGGCATCCGCGTGAACGTCATCCCGGGCGCACGCATCTTCACGATCGTGACCATGAAGTTGAGGCCGGTAAGCGTCGAGCTGATCCCGATCAAGAAGATCGCGACGCACCACATCGAGGTTCCGGGCGGCCCCTGCAGCGAGATCGGCGGATACTCCGTCCAGCCGGCATCGGGCGCGCCGATGAGAAAAGAACTGAAGAGAATGACGGCCGCGACCGGATACATCCAGAACGCGACGAGATTGAGCCACGGGAACGCGACGTCGCGCGCGCCGATCATCAGCGGCATCACGTAATTGCCGAAGCCGCCTGTTACGAGGGGGATGATGACCATCCACACCATGCCCGAGCCGTGCAGCGAATAGATGCCGTTGTAGGTATCGTTCGAGACGATCAGGCCGTTGGGGACCAGCAGCTGGATGCGAACGAGTTCCGCGAGCATCCCCGAAATGATGAAGAAGAGCAGGCCCGCGACCATGTACTGAACGCCGATGATCTTCGCATCGATCGAGAAGACGTACTTCGCGATGAAGCTCTGAGGCTCGGGATGGATGTGATCGTGGTGCGATGCGAGCGCGCCCGGATGGGCCGATGCGATTGCCATGCGATCCCTCTACTTCTTCTGGCTATTGGCGATGAGGTACGCGGAGAGATCCGCGATATCTTGATTGCTCAGGCCGTTCGCCTGGCGGTTCGGCATGATGCCGAGCGACGCACCGCTCTGGCCGGTCACCGATTTGTCGGGACCCGAATAGCCGTTGACGAGGATGTAGGCGATGTCTTTCGCGTTCACGGCTTCGCCGGTCACGAGATTCGGATGAGCGGAATCGCTCGCGAGCTGGCCCAGTCCGGGACCGACGATCTTCGCCGAAAACCCGCCGTGAACGTTGTGGCAGCTGACGCATTTTTGCGAGAACAGCTTATCGCCCGCGGCGGCATTGCCGCTCGCCAGGGTGAGCGGCGCCGCGGATGCACTCGCGAGTTTCGATTGCGATGCGATCCACTTTTGGTAATCCGCCGGCGTATCGATGTAGAGCGATGCGAGCATGTTGCCGTGATTGGTCCCGCAGAACTCGGTGCAGATGATCCGATACTTGCCGATGCGCTGCGGCGTGAAGCGCAGCGTCTGCACGAGACCGGGAACCATATCGGCTTTGATGCGCATCTCGGGGACCCAGAACGAATGGATTACGTCGGCTGCGGTGACGTCGACCGTCACGGGCGTCCCGACCGGAAGATGCACTTCGTCGTACACGCTCTGCTTGAGGTTCGCGAAACGGAACTCGTATTTGAATTGATGACCGATCGCTTCCATCGTGATCGCGCCGCCCGCCGTATGCTGCAGATCGACCCAGATCTTCACCGAGAACACCGCGAGGATGAGCACGATGACGGCCGGGATCGCCGTCCACCAAAACTCGAGCGTGTGATTGTCGTGAACCTGGACACCGAGCGCATCCGGGCCGTCCGTGGAACGCCGCCGCCAGACGATGCCGAAATAAATCAGATAACCGAAAACGTACACGAAGATCGCGTTTCCGATCACGCTCATGAATTTGAAGAGCAGATCGATATCGCCGCCCGGCTCGCCCATCACGGGCACGAACGCGGTCAGCGGGAAATAAACGATCGCGATCGAGATGATCACGTTTAGGATCGCGAGCCCTATTGTAACGGGCCAAAATTTCGGACCGAGATCGCGCTTGCCCGACGCGGAATGCTGTGCCAACGAAGCTCCTTCAAGCGACGCGGCCTGCAGCCGCGCACCATCATTTAGACTCTGAGAAAAAATCTCCGTCTCAATTCGGCACCCGTCGCACGAGCGAATGACCTATGATACCATAGGCAGCTACGTGGTGTGTCGGCGCGGTATTTGCGCGACGAAACGCCGGACGAGGACGTCGACGTTCGTGATCGCCGTCCCGACCACGACCGCCGAGGCACCGGCCGCGAAGGCGGCTGCGAGTTCGCTCGGCGTGCCGACGCCGCCCTCGCAGATGACGAAGCGATACCGCTTCGAAAACGCGGCGACGAGCTCGAGCGCGGGGAGCGCTCGTCCGGCGCTCTCGCGCGTGTAGCCGGCGAGCGTCGTCGCGACGACGTCGGCGCCGGCATCGGCGGCGGCGGCGCCGTCCGCGAGATCCGAACAGTCGGCCATCGCGAGCGCGCCCGCCGCATGTGTCGCCGCGACGAGCTCCGCATTCGAGGCGCCGCCCGATCGCGGTCGCAGCGTCGCGTCGAACGCGACGAGCTCGCAGCCGAGCGCCGCGACGTCGCACACCTCCGCGACCGTCGAGGTAATGTACGGCTCGAAGCCCGCGTGCGGCCGCTTCAGGATGCCGACGATCGGGACGTCGACCGCGGCTCGGACGGCGCGGATCCGCTCGAGACCCTCGATACGAACCCCGACGGCGCCGTTCGCGACCGCGCAGCGGGCGAGCAGCGCGATCGTCTCCGGCCCGTTGAGAACGGAATCCGCTTCGGCCTGAACGGAGACGACGAGCCCGCCGCGCAACCGCTCGAGCGCGTTCAACGCGGGCCGCCCGCGACGCGACGGGCGATCGCGAAGGCGCCGTCCGCACCGTCGCCGAGCGGTTGTCGCACGCGGGCCGCGGGCACGGCGCGATGCGCGGCCTCGGCGAACGCCGCTCGAAATCCGGCGTCGGCGAATAACCCGCCCACGTGGGAGATGCGCTCCGCCGCCGTTTCCAAGCGACCCGCGACGAGCGCCGCGAGTTCGGCGAGCGCGCCGGCGGCCGCGGATCGGATCGCCGCCGCCGAGGGTTCGCCCGCGGTCGCGGCCGCGAGGACGTGCCGCGCGAGCGCGGCGATCTGCGCGCGCGAGCGTTCGCCGTGCGCCGCGGCGAGCTGCAGGTCGCGCAGCGACGCGAGGCCGAGCTCCGCGAGCAGCCGCGCGCCGAGCGGCGAGGGCGTACCGCGATCCTCGTCGCGCATCGCGCCGCGCAGGGCTGCGAGCGCGATCCACAGCGCGCTCCCTTCGTCGCCGAAGAGCGGGCCCCAGCCGCCCGCCCGGACGAACGGTCGCCCGGGCCCGGACGAGCCGAGCGCCACGCTCCCGGTCCCCGCGATCACGACGACCCCGGGAGCGCCGCCGAGGGCGCCCGCATACGCGATCTCGCCGTCGTGAACGACGCGGAGCAGCGCGGTTCGGTCGCTCAGGTCCGGGACGTGCGACGCTCCGGGCTCGAAGCCGCTGATCCCGGCGACGACGGCGGCGAAACGCGAATCGCCCGGCAACCCGGCCCGCGCGAGCGCATCGTCGAGCGCGTCGCGCAGTGCCGCGGCCTGCCGCGCCGCGTCGCGGGATACGCCGACGAGATCGGCCGCGGGCCCGGTTCCCCGCCCGAGGACGCGCCCGGCATCGTCGCCGACGACGGCGACGGTCGAACTCTGGCCGCCGTCGACCCCCGCGAAGAGGCTCACCCGCGCAGCAGCGCGTCGAACGCGCGCGGGTCGTCGCCCGTCACGCGGCACGCAAACGCATCGGCCTCGGCTTCGGTCGCGTTGGGAAACGCGCGATGGTAGCGCTCGTGCGCGACCGCGCACGCGACGAGCCTGCGCCCCGCATCCGCGCCCGCCGCCTCGCGGACCCGCGCGACGGCGCCCGCGTCGACCGCGATCGTATCGGTCTCCGCATCGTATTCGGCGACGAGGCGCGCCCCCGCGGCCCACGTTCCGAGCGCCGCGATCCGGATCCGCGGCGCCTTCATGCGCGGACGCCGGAACGCAGGTCGACGCCGTCCGCGACGAGGATCGCCCGGAGCGCGACCGCGTCGACGTTTCGCGGGGCGTTCGAGCCCGTCCGAGCGGCGAGCGCGGCGGCGGTTCCGGCGGCCTGACCGAGCGTCATCACGGTCGGGGTCAGCCGCGTCGAGGCGTGCGCCTCGTGCGTCGTCGAGATACAGCGCCCGGCGACGAGCAGGCCGTCGACGCGCTGCGGGACGAGGCAGCGATACGGGATCTCGTAGCTCGCGCCCGGCGGCAAACGATGGGTCGTCGTCCCGGAACCCGACGGATTGTGGATGTCGATCGGGTAGGCGCTCCGCGCGACGGCATCCGCGAACGCGCGGCCCTCGAGCACGTCGTTCGCGGTCAGCGTGTACGCGCCGACGATGCGGCGCGACTCGCGGATCCCGACCTGCGTCCCGGTCGCGGCGATCCGCGCGTTCGAGAAACCCGGCACGTCGCGACGAAAGAAACGCAGCAGCGCCGTCGCCTGGCCGCGCGCCTCGATCTCGGCGCGCGTGAGATCCTCGGGATCGAGCGGATCGATCCCGGTCACGCGGGTCATGTTCACGCTCACCTCGTCGGGATAGGGCGAGATGAAGAACGAGACGAGCTCGCGCGGCACGTCGAGATCGCCGCGAGCGCGGGCGCGTTCCCAGAGTTCGTAGAGTCCCGCGACCGCGGTGAGCGACGCGGCATCGCGCGCGGCGGGGGCGAGGCTCGTGCGCATCTGCTCCGGACGCTCGCGAACGTAACGCGCGGTCTCGGCGAGATCGACGTGGCTGAGCCGGATCAGCAGGCTCGCCGGCTGGACGCGGCCGCCGG
>CAZZYZ010000074.1:0-14311 GCA_964658425.1 Vulcanimicrobiota bacterium
GGATCTTGCCGAGGCAGTGCCCGTGATACCAGCGGTTGGCGAACATGCCCGGGACGATGAACATGCCCACGAACAGCGACAGGACGGCGAACAGGCCGAACGACGGCGAGATCGCGAACGCGACGCGCAGATCCGGCCGGATCGCGCGCATACGCACCGCCGCTTCGAGATACATCGGCACCATGTTCGCGAGCTCGAGTTTGCGCGTGCCCGGCATCATGAGGATCGCACCCGGCGCGACCTCCGCGTCGATCCCACTCGGCGGGAACGCCCCCGCGGCCTCGGCGAGCGCACCGTCGATCGCGAGATTGCCGACGACCTCGACGCGTTCCGCCGGGACGCGCGCGCGCTCGAGGTCGCCCGCGTTCTTCGCATCGACCGCGTAGGCGAGATCGATCTTTTTCGCGAGCCCCGCGCGCGCGAACTTGTACGTCCGCAGCAGGCCGCCGAGGCGCGCGCGCACACGCTCCGCGTGAAGCAGATCGCCGCCGAGGTATTGCACCACGTCCGCCGCCTGCGGGCCGTCGCCGCCCGGCGCTCGGCCGAGTGCGAAGCGGACGTAGTCGGCGCCCGCGATCGTGCGCACGGCCGGGAAGAGGCGCCGCGCCACGTCGGCTTCGCGGCCCGTCGCGTAATCGTCGGGTACGAAAAAGAGCGAGATCTCCGTCGCCGGTGCGAGCCGCAGCAGCGCCGCGACGAGCGGGCGGACCCAGCCCGCAAACTCGCCCGGCCCGTTCGCCGTGATCGCTATCCGCACGCCGGCATCACCGCGCGCAAATGATTAATAACCGTACCGTCGTCGGATCTCCGCGACGAGATCGGTCGTGCTGCGGCCCGAGAGATGCGGCGCGAGCCGGATCTCGCCGCCGTGCTGCAGCACGACGACGCGTTCGGGAAGATCCTCGATCCGATACTGCGCGCTCTTGACGTGAACGTCGGGCCGCAGGCGATCGAGGAGAACCTCGGGTGTTCGTTCGGCGAAGCCGACGACGGCATCGACGCTACGCAACCCCGCGACGACCGCCGCGCGATCGGCGAACGGCACGAGCGGGCGTTCGGGGCCCTTGAGCGCGCGCACCGATGCGTCTTCGTTGAGACCGAGCACGAGCACGTCGCCCTGCGCGCGCGCCCACGCGAGATACTCGACGTGACCCGCATGCACGAGATCGAAGACGCCGTTCGTGAACACGACCCGCTTCCCGCGCGCGCGCTGTGTCTCACGAAACGCGACCGCCGCATCGGCGAGCGCGAAGATCGGCGCCGCGAACGTCTCAGCCACGAGCTTCGAGCTCGACGAGGTCGACGATTTCTTCGGGCGATGCGGTCGCCGTGCCGAGCTTCTCGACGACGGCGCCCGCGGCGTAATTCGCGAGCTGCACCGCGAGCGGGCCGGCGGCGCCCGCCGCGAGCGCGGCCGTGAGCACCGCGATCACCGTATCGCCCGCACCGCTGACGTCGAAGACGCTGCGCGCGACGGCCGGCATTCGCACGCGCGCGCCGTCGCGATCGAAATACGCCATGCCCTTCTCGCTGCGCGTCACGACGACGTAGCGGCTGCCGAGCCGCTCCAAGAGCGCCGCACCCGCGCGATCGAGCGACGCGTCGTCGACGATCGCGATCCCGGTCGCATCGGTCGCTTCGCCGGCATTGGGCGCGACGCACGTGACGCCGGCGAAGAGATCGATGTTCGCGGGCTTGGGATCGGCCGTGACGATCGGCGCGACGGACGCCGCTTCGACGAGATCGCGCGAGAGCAAGCCCTTCGCGTAATCGGAGAGCACGACCGCATCGTGCCCGGCCGCGAGCTTCGAGACCAGCGCACAGACGCGCGCACGATCGCTCGGCGCGAGCGGTGCTGACGATTCCCAATCGGCGCGCACGACCTGCTGGTTGTGCGCGACGATGCGCGTCTTGCGCGTCGTCGGCCGGTCGTCGAGAACGATCGTCGCGCTGCGATCGACGCCGATCGCATCGAAGAGCCCGAGCGCCCGCCGCCCCTCGGCATCGTCGCCGATCGCACCCGCGAACGAGACGCACGCACCGATCGCGCGCAGATTGCTCGCGACGTTCCCCGCACCGCCGAGCGTGAAGCTATGGTCGTGTACTTTCACGACCGGGACCGGCGCTTCGGGCGAGATGCGCGTGACGCGGCCCCACACCCATTCGTCGATCATCAGATCGCCGACGACGAGGACGCGCACGTTGCGGATCCGCTCGAAGAGCGCGCGCGCGTTCGTCGCGAGTAACGTCTCAGGCACGAAGGCGTTCCAAGAAGAACGCGACGCCCTCGCGCAGCGTGGGCGTGCGATGGAGCGGCTCCGGGCCCTCGTACGGTTCGAACGCGTTGACGAGGATGCCGTCGATACCGGCGTTGTGCGCGAGCGCGATATCGCCCGCCCGATCGCCGAACACGACGCTGTGCGCGAGATCGATATCGCGCTCGCGTACCGCGCGGTCGATCATCCCCGTGTTCGGCTTGCGGCAGTCGCAGCCGCTCAGGTGCGCGCAGAAATAGAACGCGTCGAGCGACGCACCGCGCACCGCGAGTTCTTCCGCGAGCGCGCGATTGACGTTCACGACGTCGGGCTCGCCGAACATCCCGCGCGCGACGCCCGATTGATTGGTGACGACGATGCGTTCGTAGCCCGCCGCGTCGAGCGCGACGAGCGCCTCCGCCACGCCCTCGAGCAGACGGATGCGGGCGGGGTCGCCGATGTATCCCGAATCTTCCATCAGCGTTCCGTCGCGATCGAGAAACGCCGCGGGCTTAGCGATGGTTCGACTCCGCGTGCCCGGCCATCAGCCGCACGACTCCGGGAACATCGCCTGTTCGACGAGATCGCAGATGATGTGGCCGAGCGTGATGTGGATCTCTTGCACGAGCGCGGCGTGACCGTCCGGACCGATCAGCGCGACGTCGGCGAGTGCGGCGATCTTGCCGCCGCCGTTCCCGCTGAACGCGATGACCGTCGCGCCCGTCTTGCGTGCCGCTTCGAGCGCGCGCACGACGTTCGGCGAGTTGCCGCTCGTCGAGATGCCGACGACGATATCGCCCGGCCCCGCGAACGCTTCGATCTGTCGCGCGAACACGTATTCGAAGCCGTAATCGTTGCCGATCGCCGTCATCGTCGATGAGTTCGTGGAGAGCGCCTCCGAGGGCAGCGACGGGCGTTCGCGCAGATAGCGCGCGGCGAACTCCGATGCGAGATGCTGTGCGTCCGCGGCGCTGCCGCCGTTCCCACACCACAGCACCTTATGGCCCGTCCGAAACGCGTGCTCGATCCGCGTCGCGATCTCGCCGACGACGGCCTCGTAACGATCGGCGTCGAGCAATCCGCGGCGATCTTCGATGAGCTCGCGGTATCCGCGCGATGCGTGAAACGCGGTCACGGTTCGATCCAAAACAAATCCTCTCCGAGCGAGACGAGCGCGCCGTTCTCCGGCAAAATTCGCCGCACGACGCCGCGATGATCGCTCGTGATCTCGTTCATCAGCTTCATCGCTTCGAGGATGCACAGCACTTGCCCGACTTCGACGTGATCGCCGATCTCGACGAACGCCTCCATGCCCGGCGCACCCGACCGGTAGAAGACGCCGATGATCGGCGCGGTGACGGTCTTCGTCGCGGCCGTCGGGCCCTTCGGCGGTGCCGTAACCGCGGCCGCGGCCGCCGGGAGCGAGTCGGCGATGACGTGCGCCGCCGCGGTCGTCATGACGACGGGCGCTTCGCTGCGCGCGACGAGTTCGTAGGTCGCGCCACCGACGCGAACGCGCAGCGCGTCGAGATCGAATTCGCGCACGATCTCCAGGATCGCGTCGAGCGCGTCGCGCTCGTTCATGCCGCCTCCGTAACGCGCGCCGAAGGGAGCGCGCGATACCACGCGAGGATCGCATCGGCGTCGGCAGCGGCCGACGACCCGAGCGAGAGTTCGTCTTGCGTCCGCGCGCTCAGATCCCGCGCGACGACGATCCCCTTCGCCGCTTCGTCGCTCCCGAGGATGAGCGCGCCGCGTGCGTTCGCGCGATCGGCGCGTTTGAAGTGCGCCTGCAATTTCCCCGCGCCGTAGTCGATCGTGATCGGCACGTCGCCGCGGGTCCGTAGTGCGGCGACGAGCGGGACGAGCAGCGCGCGCGATGCATCGTCGAGCGCGATCGCGGCGATCCCCGACCGCTCCGGCGGCGCGAGGCGCCCCGTCTGTTCGAGCACCATCAAAAACCGCTCGATCCCGAGCCCGAATCCGACCGCGGGCGTCGGCGGGCCGCCGAGCGATTTCACGAGGCCGTCGTATCTGCCGCCGCCGCAGACCGTGCTCTGCGCGCCGAGCGAATCGGAAATGAACTCGAAGACCGTCCGCGTGTAGTAATCGAACCCGCGCACGAGCCGCGGAGCGACGACGAACGGGATGCCGATCGCTTCGAGCAACCCGCACACGCTCGCGAAGTGCGCGGAGCACGCGTCGCAGAGCGTCTCGACGAACGTCGGTGCGGCCTCGACGAGCGGCCGATCTTCCGGTGCCTTACTATCGAGGATACGCAACGGATTGCGCTCGAGGCGGCGCTGCGAATCCGCGGAGAGTTCGCTCGCGTGCGGGCGGAAATGCGCGAGCAACGCATCGCGATACGACGGGCGGCAGCACTCGTCGCCGATCGAGTTTACGTTTAGGATCACGCCCGGAACGTCGAACGCGCGCAGCACCTCGTAGGCGATCTGCATGACTTCGACATCGGCCTCGGGCCCCGCGAACCCGAAACATTCGGTACCGAACTGATTGGCTTGCCGGTACCGGCCCGCTTGCGGCCGCTCATACCGGAAGAACGGCCCGATGTAATAGAGCCGTTGCGCACCTTGGGCGAGCAGATTGTGTTCGAGCATCGCGCGCACGACGGGCGCCGTCCATTCGGGGCGCAACGTCATACTGCGGCCGCCCTTGTCCTGGAACGTGTACATCTCTTTTTCGACGATGTCGGTCGTCTCGCCGACGCCGCGGACGAAGAGTTCGGTCGCCTCGAACATCGGCGTGCGGATCTCGCCGTAGCCGAAACGATACGCGACGTCGCGCATGCGGGCTTCGACCGCTTGCCAACGCGCGCTCTCGGGGGGATAGAGGTCTGCCGTTCCCCGCGGTGCGGCGATCTTTTCCATTCGGGTCCTTCTTCGTCTGCGAGCGACCGAAATGCCTCGACCGCGCCTCGGCCTCGGATTCGCGCTCGCCGCCGTCCTCGCCGCTGCGATCCTCGGGCCCGCGGCGGTGCAGACCGCGCTCGCCGCGGCCGCCGGATCTCTGTTCGAAGCCGCGCCGTTTGTCCTTGCCGCCTCGCTCGTGCCGCGCCGGCTCGCCGCGTTCGTCCCGCTCGCCGGTTGCGGCTGCGCGGGCCGGCTCCCGGGCGCGCTCTCGCTCCCGGCGACGGCGCTCTGCTTTATCGCCTTCGGCCCCGCGCTCGCACTCGGCCGCTTCGCACTCGCCGCGGTGGCGTCGCTCGCGCACCGGAACGGACGATCCGAGGAGAGCGAACCGGCAGACCGCTGCGCACGCCCGCTCGCGTCGCCCGAAGACCCGTTCGGAATGCTGCTTCGAGTCGCGCCCGCCGCCGCGCTCGCCTCGCTCGTGGCGAGCTCGCTCCCAGGCCTCGGAACGATCCTGGAGCGCAGTGCCGCCGGTCGTGCGGGTAGCATCGCGCTCGGCATCGCGTTCGGCGCGCTCGCGCCGTGTGCGACCGTCGGAGTCGCCGTCGCCGCGGTCGTCGCCCGGCACGCCCCGTTCCTCGCAGCCGGCATCGTTATGTCGACCGGCCTCATCTCGGTACCGAGAGTCAGGCTCATCTCGGCTTCGATGATGCGGCGCGTTTCACGACGAGGGCTTCCGCGATACGCCGATTCTCGGGCGAACGCGTGCACGCCGCCGCCGGTGGGGACCTTCGTGAACGGACGTATCCCGCTGCTCGGCCTCTCGGTTGCCATGGCCGCACTTACGCGCTGCGGCCCGGCGGGACTCATCAATCCGCGGTTGCTCCCGATCACGGCGATCGGGGCGGTCCTCGCCCTGGTCGCCGCGGCGAGAGGCGTGCGAGCGCGACCGATCGCGTTCGCACTACCGCTGATCATGGGTGCCGCGCTCGTCGCCGGGTCGCCCGTGCCCGCCTACACGGCCTCGGCGACCGATCTCGAGAGCGCATTCGCAGGCGAGCGTCTCACGTTCGCCGGCATCGCGCACGCTCGCGGCGGATCGACCGTCCTGGAACGGTTCGAGATCTCGTGCTGTCGCGCCGATGCGTCGCCCGTCGCCGTCCGCATCGCCGGGCCGCTTCGCGCCCCCGACGGGACGTGGATCGAAGCGACGGGAGAGCTCGAGCGCGCGAACGACGGCCTCGTGCTCAACGCAAAACGCTGGCGACGAATCCCGCCGCCGCGAGATCCGTTTCTGTATCGCTGATCGCCCTCACGTGACGTAGCGAATAACCGGCATCGAGCGCTCTAAGCGTGACGGTGACCGAGCACGGCCAATCGAATATGCGAATGCATGGAAGTCTCGTCGTCGCAACGGCTCGAAGCGATGCTCGGAAAGGGAGAGACGGTCGCATGGACGGGCCGCCCCGCCAAAGGCATTCAATTTCGAGCCGTCGATGCGCTCCTCATTCCGACGAGTATTGTATTTATCTGTTTCGCACTCGTTTGGGAGACGCTCGCCGTCAGATCGGGCGCGCCGTTCTTCCCGCTGTTTGGTATCCCGTTCGTTTTGGTCGGCCTCTACTTCACCGTCGGGCGCTTTCTTTTCGATGCGTATCTACGTGCTCACACGACGTATGCCATAACCGATCGAGCGGCATACGTCATCACCGACGGCTTTCTCGCGAAGACGCGGACGTATTCTCCCGCGAGCCTATCGCCGCTCGAGCTAACCATCGCGACGGACGGGACGGGCACCGTGCATTTCGGCCCGCATGCGGCGTTCGGCGGCCTTGGAGCGAGCGGCTTCTCCATTTGGATGCCCGACCGTTCGCAATTTTTCCGAATCGCGAACGCCGTCGACGTGTACGGGCTCCTTCACGACCTTCAGAACGGAGCGCAATCGCCGCCGGCTTCGCACTCGGCTTAATTGTTCGAGGCGACGCGTTGCGGGCGTGGCTCGAGGAGCTCGACCGGGATGCCGTTGGGATCCTCGACGAACGCGATCCAACGATCGCCGCTCGGCGATTTTTTCGGGCCCTTCAAGACCTTCACGCCCTCGGCTGCGAGGCGCGCGACGAAGGCTTGGAAATCGCCCGGCACGTCCATCGCGATGTGCTCGACGCGATTGCCGAGTTCGTACGGCGGATGGTCTTCGAGATCGAAGACGAGCTCGACGTACGCGTTCCAATCGCGGCCGACGAACGCCATGTCCGCATTGCCCGGATAGTGGTCCGGACCGCCGAGAAGTTTCAGTCCGAGTCTCTCCGTGTAGAATGCGATCGACTCGGCCATATCGTTCACGAAAATCGATGTGTGCATCATGGGCGTCTCTCCTTTGTGAGGTCGCTCGAGACTTTGCCCGCGATCGCGAGTTTTCACATCCGCGGCAGGCGGAGCGCCGTGGCGGCGTCCGTCGTCGCGTCCGCACGCATCGTCGCGAGCCAGGGTGCGACGCCGGCCGGGTCGCGACGAAAGTAGCCGAAGAACAATGCGGCCTCGACGACGAGTCGATCGTGCGTCGCGTGCGGCGCGAACGACGAGCTCGCGAGCGCGCGCTCCAGAAACCTCGCGCGGTTGCCGCCGACAGAACGGAACGATGCCCCGCATAGGCAAAGAGATTCGCGCGAATGCAAACGAGCGGCCATATCACCATCGAGCGCACGCGGTAATCGGCGGCGCGCCCGCACGTGCGTGACCGCATTCGTGCGCGATCGTCGCGAGCACGACCGACACCATCGAGGCGAATCAAACGCGTATCGGATCGGCACCGAGCATGAAGCCGTTCCGAGCATCCAGCCGAACGTAACGAGACCGGCGAGTATGATCTCGACGCGGCCGACCTCGAGCGACATCGTTCTCGTCATCGAAGTGGCGTCGACGTCTCGTCCCAAAGACGAACGTCGCGCCGCGCTTTCTGCTCGACCCGGCACCCCGGAGTATCGGCTCGTCGATCTGCGCGCCGCGAAAGTCCCGACCTTCGCCTGGACCACGCGACGGACGGATGCGGTACGCTCGGAGTGCGTCCGCGGCGATCAGATACGGTCGACGGCGGTCGACGATCTCGTCGTCGAAGCGACGCTTCTGCTGCAGCTCACGCCCGCCTGAATTTCGCCGTTCGCGCCGCGTATCGTGCTCCAAAATTTCTCCGGCCGCCTCAGCGCCTTTCGCCGCGCACGCCAGAAACGCAACCGATACTTCGCACTGAAGCTGACGATCAGCGTCGTTCCGAGCGAGACGGGGACGAGCCAGCGCTCGAGCATCGGAACGCCGTGCGCGTTGATGACGACGAACGCCGTGACGGCCGAGATGTACGCGGCGAGCATCGACGAGAGATGGTAGAAGAGCCAGCCGAAACGCGTCTTCGCCCCGAACCCGAGCGCGAAGAGTTCGAGTGCCGCGAAGATCGCGCCGATCGCACCGAGCCCGAGCAAGACGATCGCGAGCCCGCGCAGCAGCGGGGTCGTCGCGACCGCACCGAGCGTCGCGAGCGCGCCGCCCGAACCCAGGGCCGCGAACGCCGCCGCGGCGTCGACGGCATCGGCGCGGAGATCGCGGACGTCACGGCGGCGTCGGATGAGGACGCGATATCCCGAGATCACGAAATAGAGGCTCACGACGTCCAGGAACAACAGAAACGCATGGCCCTTCGCCTGCCACATCGCGGCCGCAGTGACCGTGACGCCCGCCATCGCATACATGAACGCGGCGCCGGCACGGCGATGCCACGCGCCGCCCTTACGCGCGAGCAACGCCGCGGGCGCGACGAGCAGCGCGACCGTCCCGGCCGCGATGTGAACGATCGTTACGGCGGACGCAGCGCCCATCGAAACCTCCGTACCGCCGACGATACGCCCGCGAAGCGCCGCGATTCGGTAATCGCGATCACTCGCGCGCGAGGATCCGGCATCTGCGGGTGTTTGCGGGAAGCCGCGCGCGACGGGCGCCCGGGAACGGCGAACGATGCAGGGTAAGGCGACGTTCCGCGGCCATCCGCTGCACCTGATGCTGGTGTCGTTTCCCGTCGCCGCATGGTCGGGTGCGGTGGCGACCGATCTCGCCGGCGCGCGAAGCGCGGATCCGTTCTGGTATCGCATGAGCGTCACGCTGATCGCCGCGGGGATCGTGACGGGTGCGCTCGCAGCCGTGTTTGGCTACATCGACTATCTGACCGTTTCGATGTCGCCTCGCGCGAAGCGCATTGCGACGCTGCATCTCATTGCGAGCCTCGTCACACTCGCGATCTACGTCGCGGCGCTCGTCGCGCGTTCCGTGCAAAGCGGATCGCCGCTCGGAATCGCGCTCAGCTACGCGGGCGCGGTCGTGCTCTTCGCAGGCGGATATTGGGGCAGCGAGCTCGCGAACCGCTTTCACGTCGGGATCTCGAGCGAGATCGAACGTTAAAGCTCGCGCGCTTCCTGCCGTCAACCGCTAAGAATCCTCGACGTTCGCTCACACGAGCGAAGAGGGCGACTCATTCGAAAGCGAGGAAAACGGCGTTCGATGCCTTTCCGTGCCAATCGATTCGTTCGAGCGGCGGCGATTTCGTTCGTCGCTCTCGGTGCCACGCCGCTCTCCGCGCAGACGCTGCCGATACCGACCACCGCCTACGCGAACGTGATGCGTTCGATCAATCCGCATCTGCCGCTCGCGAAGACGCACGTGTACGCGACGCTGCTCTTACAAGACGCGTCGATGATGCACGTCGACCCGGCGCTCATGATGGCGATCGTCACGGTCGAGTCGCACTGGCAGGTCGGCGCCGTCTCGATCCACGGTGCGCGCGGACTTGGACAACTCAAGCCCGAGACGGCACACGAACTCGGCGTCGACCCGCGCTCGGGTCGCGGTAATCTGCGCGGGCTCGCGATGTATCTGCATCGCATGCTCGCGATGTTCCACCGCTCGCCGCAGCCGATGCGCGACGCGCTTGCCGGCTACAACGCGGGGCCGTATGCGGTCTTGAGCTACGGCGGCATCCCGCCGAACGGGCAGACGCGGCGCTACGTCGGCAAAGTCATGACGGCGCTCAAGACGATCCGCAAGCGCCTCGGCTTGCAAGAAGAGATCGATGCCGCGACGGGCGGAAGCGCGCTCGCCGCGAGCGACGACGCCGATCCGCTGATCGGCGAGATCACGCGCGCCGATAACGCGTTCTGGGGCGCGCGTTAGATCCAGCCGCTTTCATCGCGGTTGTGACCGGCCGCAAGCGAGAAGCGTCCCGTATGCACTCCACGAGCTTTTGATTGGAAGTGCGCTATCTCAACGCAAGTCGTTACCGTCCGTGCCGGAAGCAACACGATTCCGAACGACGGCAAGGAAGTCGCCGTCGCAGTGCCGCTCTCGCGTCGGATGGCGGCCGAATTTTTCGGGACGTTCGTTCTCGTCTTTGGCGGCGTCGGTAGCGCCGTCATCGCAGGACCGAAGATCGGAGATGCCGGGGTCGCATTCGCGTTCGGACTCTCGCTGCTCGCGATGGTCTACGCGATCGGCCCGATCTCCGGTTGCCACATCAATCCCGCAGTCACGCTCGGTCTGTTCGTCGCGCGGAAGTTCTCCGGCAAGGACATTCTCGGGTATTGGGCCGCGCAATTCGTCGGCGGGATCGTCGCGGCGGCGTGCCTGCTGCTGGTCGCGCATGGCCAGCCCAGCGGATACGACGCGGCTACGGCCGGGCTCGGGGCCAACGGCTACGGAGCGCACTCACCGACGGGCTACGATCTCGGTTCGTGTATGATCGCGGAGATCGTGCTAACGATGTTTCTCGTTTTCGTCGTGCTCGGAAGTACCGACGTCCTTGCACCCGTCGGCTTCGCCGGAATTCCGATCGGCTTCGTTTTAACGCTCATCCACCTCGTGGGAATTCCGATTACGAACACCTCGGTCAATCCCGCCCGCAGCTTCGGGCCTGCGATCTTCGTCGGCGGCTGGGCGCTCGGCGAAGTCTGGCTGTTCATCGTCGCGCCGCTCGTCGGCGCCGTCATCGCGGCTCGGCTCTATCTCGCAATCGGTCGCGGTGGCCCGATCGCCGATCGCCAGCAGTTGCCGTTCCTCGCCGCAGGGGCCGACGGCAACGAGGTCAGCCCGGACGCGCCGACGGCGGGCTGAACGCGACGGATCCGATTAGTGCAAAAAGTATCGGTACGTTGAAAAGACAAGAGCGATGCCGAGGCGATCGGCCGCGGCGATCACTTCGGCGTCGCGGATAGAGCCTTCGGGCGCGACGATCGCGGTACAGCCCGCCTCGGCCGCCGCTTCTAGGCCGTCGGCGAATGGAAAGAACCCGTCGCTCGCGCACGCGGCGCCGCGGGCCACATCGCCCGCGCGGACGCCCGCGATCTTCACGGCACTCACGCGATTGGTTTGGCCCGCGCAGATGCCGCGCGTGACGCCGTCTCGTGCGATGACGACGCCGTTCGATTTCACGTGCCGCACGACGTCCCACGCGAAGCGCAGATCGCGCGCTTCGGCCTCAGTCGGCCGGCGCTTCGAAACGACGCGGAAGCGTTCGGGTGCGGCCTCCGGATCGTCGTCCTCGGCGAGAATCCCACCGAGCGCGCTGCGGACGCGCAATTCGTTCGCGAGCTCGTTCGGCAGGCGCGGATCGTATCGCATGATGCGAAGACTTTTCTTACGCCGTAACCGTTCGAGCGCATCGTCGTCGAATGCGGGCGCCGCGACGATCTCGAGGAAAAACGCGACGAGCGCTTCGGCCGTCGCGAGATCGACCGCGCCGTCGAGCGCGATGATCCCGCCGAACGCGGAGACCGGATCGGCGGCGAGCGCCGCGGCGACGGCATCCTTCGGAGCTTCGCGCTCCGCGACGCCGCACGGAACCGTATGCTTGACGATCGCGGCTCGGATGCGCCGTACGTGCGCCGCATCACCGGCGAGCGCGCCGGCTTCGGCACCGGACGGCTCGCCGTGGAAGGCGACGTCGTCCGCGACGCCGCGCACGAGCAGCCGGAGCGTCGCGTCGAGATCGAGCAGATTATTGTACGAGAGCGCTTTGCCGCCGAGTTGCTCCGGGAGCGTTTCGTGGCGTGCGAGATAGAACGCGGCGCGCGATTGCGGGTTCTCCCCGTACCGTAGCGCCTTCTCGAGCGGGATCGTGAGCGCGAGCGAACCGGGGAGTTCGCGCGCGAGCAAGCCCGCTTCGAGATAGCGCGCGATCGAGGAATCGTATTCTGCGGTGCGTTCGAACGCGCGCGTCGCGAGCACCCGGCGCGTCGCGGCGTCCGCTTCGCCGCCCGCGAGCAACGCGTATTGCGCGGGATCGACGAGCACGGTGACGTGGTCGAAATTCTTCGCGGCCGCGCGGATGAGGGCGACGCCGCCGATGTCGATTTGCTCGATCGCCTCTTCGAGCGTCGCGCCCTCGCGCGCGACCGTCTCTTCGAACGGATAGAGATTGACGACGACGGTCGAGATCGTCGGCACGCCGTGTTCGCGCGCTTCTGCGAGATGCGCCGCGTTCGAACGATCGGCGAGGATCGCGCCGAACACGCGCGGGTGCAGGGTCTTGACACGCCCGTCGAAGAGCGACGGAAAGCCCGTCAGCTCGCCGACGTCGCGCGCGTCGATACCGTGCTCGCGCAGATGACTGCGAGTCCCGCCCGTCGCGAAGATATCGATGCCGCGCGCGACGAGCCTGGCGGCGAGCTCGGCCGCGCCCGCGCGATCGTATACGGAGAAGAGCGCCGCTTCGCGTACGGAACCGCCGATCGCGAGCGGCGCCGAAGGCGAGGTCGATTCGTCAGCGAGCAACGGCAGACTCCCGTTCGACGTGTTCGGATGCGCGGGCTGCGGGCGATTCGTCGAACGCCACGTCGTCGCCCGTCGTTCGCACCGACGCGAGGTCGGCCGTGATCACGCTCGAGATGCCGGGCTCGCGCATCGTCACGCCGTACATGCGGCTCGCGAGCTCCATCGTTTTTTTATTGTGCGTGACGATGAGCAGTTGCGCTTGCGCGCCGACGTCGCGCACGAGTTCGGAGAAGCGTTCGACGTTCGCATCGTCGAGCGCCGCATCGACTTCGTCGAGCAGATAGAACGGCGACGGCTTCACGCGGATGAGCGCGAAGATGAGTGCGGAGGCGGCCATCGCGCGTTCGCCGCCGGAGAGCGCGGCGAGCGGCATCATCTTCTTCCCCGGCGGCTGCACCGCGAGCTCGATCCCCGTCTCCGCGGCCTTCTCGGTTTCGGTCTGCCACATCTTCGCCTGGCCGCCCGGGAAGAGCCGCGCGTACACGTCTTCGAACGCGGTGCGCACGAGCGCGAACGTCTCGTCGAACTGCGCCTGCGACGACGCTTCGATCTCCGCGATCGAAGCGAGCAGCGTCTCTCGCGCGCGCGTGAGATCCTCGAGCTGTTCGCGCAGGAAACGCTCGCGCTCCGCGAGCTCCTCGATATCGGCTTCCGCGTTGAGATTGACGTTCTGCATCCGCGCGAGCTCGTCGCGCAGGCGCGCGAGTTCGGGCGTTACGTCGCCCGGCTCGTTCGTGTAGCGCGCCTCGACATCCGCGCACTCGTCCGCGGTCGCGGGGTTCTGCGCGAACTGCGCCGTGAGCATCCCGAGTTCGGCGTCGATCTCAGCGAGTCGCAACCGTCCGCCGTCGCCCGCGCTCGACGCTTCGCGTTCGGCGCTCTGCGCGTCGGTTGCGGCGAGCTCGAGATCGCGCGCGCGCCCGCGCACCGTATCGCGCTCGACGCGCAACGTTTCGAGCCGCACGTCGTGTACGTCGATCTGCGTGCGCATCTCGGCCACGCGCGCGTGCGCCGCCGCGATCTCCGCCGCGAGGGCGGCGAGATCTCCGACGAGCGTCTCGCGCGCGGCGGCGGCGCGGGCACCGTCGGCATCGAGCAAGCCGAGGCGCGCGCTCGCGGCGTCGCGCCGCGCGACGAGCGATGCGACCCCCTCGCGTGCCGTCGCGATCTCCGCGGCGAGCCCGCGCTCCGCTTCCTGCGCGCTCGCGATCTCGTCGCGCGCGAACGCGAGCGCGCTCTCGAGCCGCGTGCGTTCCGCGAGCGCGGCGGTCGGGTCGAGGTGCGGCGCTTCGAGCGCGAGCCGCCGTTCGTCGTGACTCGCGGCCTCGCGCGCGCTCGCTTGCGATCGCTCGCGCAGCCCCGCGATCTCGCTCGAGAGCC
>CAZZYZ010000075.1:0-840 GCA_964658425.1 Vulcanimicrobiota bacterium
CCGCCGTTGCCGGAGCCGGGGCGGGAGCGTGCGCGGGGGCCGCACCCAAGAGGTCGACGAGCAACACGCGCGCCGGTGATAGGTAGAGCGACGTCGACCAGCCGATCCACGGCGACTGGTCCGACCAGCCCGCGCCGTCGGAGAACGCCGCCGTGCGCGGAATGCGAGCGCTCGTGCCGAGTTCGACGCCGAGCCAGCCGTTCGGGACGGGCGTCCCGGCGGGGAAGTAGATCGCGACGACGCTCGTGCCGTCGGGTCGCGTGTACGTGGAAACCTTCGATCCATTCGATCCGGGTCCGTCGAGCTTCACCGCCGGCGACGAGGCGCCGAGCGAATCCCAATTCGTCGATGCGATGCGCGATTGCGCTCCCGCGAGCGCGGTTTGCGGAAACGCGCTCGGCGCGAAGATCGTGCCGGCCGTAACGGCGCTCTGCGTCGTCATTCGGGTCGCGACCGCACCCTGATTCGCCTCGCTCGCGAGAGCCGGCGTGGCGGTCACGATCCCGGAACCCGACGAACATCCGGCGAGGACCGGCAGCGATACTGCGGCCGCTGCGACGATGGCGTTTCGAACGTTAAGCACGGCGAGCTCCAAATAACGATAGCAGCGGCACTGTAACGATGCCGTTGCACTACGATTCGGATGGATCTCGCCGAGAGATCACGCTCGCATGCCGATCGCGCGCGTAACGTGATGCGGTGCACGCATCCGCGCGCGACCTACGTGCAACTCCCGTTGTCGCAGAACACGAGGTCACGCCGTAAATCGATGCCGTCGAGTGTGAACGGCACGCTCGCGACCGGCGCCGCTTGCATGGGCGGGCACCTCGACATCAAGTT
>CAZZYZ010000075.1:850-14207 GCA_964658425.1 Vulcanimicrobiota bacterium
TGGCGTCGGGAAACTGCCCCTTGGTGAATTCCTGCGGCGCCGGCGCGACGCCCGCTTCGCGCGCGGCGAACGAATAATCACCGCGATCGTATTGCGGCGTGAGGCCCGGAGCGCCGGACCAATTCGTATCGGTGATGATGCCTCCGAAATGTTCGCGGTCCATCGTGCGTAGCAGAACTTTTACGTACGGCGCGTTCTTCGTCGCGTTTATTTGCGCGTCGGTTTTATCGAGGAACCAGCGCACGCCCTCGGGCGGCCGCGCGCCCTTCCCCGTATGTCCGGCGCACGCGGGCGAGCCGTTCGTATTCGCGCCGTCGGAGTACGTTGCGGGATAGACCCACGACGGATCGGCGCAGAGCGCGCTCGCCGAGATCGCGTAGCCGAGCGTACCGTGGCGCGGATCCGCTTCGCCCGCTCGGAGCGCGTAGGCGTGCACCGCATCGAGCGCCATCGCGATGTTCGTCGCATTCGCGCCGGAACAGCCCGTGCCGTCGCCTGCCCACGAACAGAACCCAGCGCCGCCGACATGTACCGACAAATCATGCGGCCGCGGCCGCTTCGCGAGCCACAGATCGAACTCGCCGCGGCGCGCGAGATCGTTCCACGCGTAGTGATGATCGTTATTTCCCGCCGGAACCATCGTCGTCGGAAATCCGATGACGCGGCCCTGTAAGCGCGCGCCCGTCTTCGTACACGTCGCGACGCCCCATGGCACGGCGTCGCAATCGACGCGCGCGCGGTACACCGCACCGCCGCGCGGGAGCGTATCGAGCGGAAGGCTTCCATCGCGCTCATCGTGCGAACCTTGCGGCACGTATGCATTGAACGATGGAAAGGACGCACGCCCCCTCCGGAAGAGCAGCGCTCGCCATGCGGCGCTCGACGCACTGGCACGCGGCTTCGCGGGCAGCGGTTTGCAGATCGGATTCGTCGTAAAATGCGCGCAACCCGTGGAGCCCGTCGCGGGTGCAGCGACCGGCCGCGCGGCGTCCGTCGCGCGCGCCGAAAGAGCGCCGAACGCTGCGGCGGCGATCAACGCGTAGAAAAAAATGTCGCGATCTCGTGCGCTAGCGTTCGTAGATCTCGATCGGGAGATCGTCGGGATCGGCGAAGAACGTGAACCGTCGATCGGTCAGCGCATCGACGCGGACCGGCTCGAGCGCCACCCCGCGCGCCGCGAGTTCGCGCACGGCGGCGTCGAAATCGGTGACCGCGAAGGCGAGGTGCCGCAGTCCGCACGCCTCGGGCCGCGACGGACGCGCCGGCACGTTCGGAAACGAGAACAGTTCGATGTTCGTCGTCGCATCGAGGGCGAGATCGAGTTTGTAGGACGCGCGTTCCGCGCGATACGTCTCGCAGACGATCTCGAAGCCGAGCGTCTGCGTGTAGAACGCCTTCGAGCGCTCGTAATCCGATGCGATGATCGCGACGTGATGGATCGCTCCGAGCAGCGCGCCCACGCTAATTCCCCTGCGTGCGCTTCGCGTACGACGCGAGCGCGAGTCGCGATACGACGTTGGTTAAGAAGATAAAGATCATGAGCAGCGCCGCCGCGGCGTACGCGAGCTGATGCGACTCCTCGAACGGCTGACTGATGAACGTCCACACGACGTATGTGAGATAGCCGACGGGCGAATGCGTCGGCGCGAGCGACGGCATGAAATTCGACCAGCCGGCGGTGTAGATCAGCGGTGCCGTCTCGCCGAGCGCGATTCCGGATGCGAGCAGCATCGCGGTCATGATCCCCGGCAGCGCGTGCGGAAACGTCACCTGCGAGAACGTCTGAACGCGCGTCGCCCCGAGCGCATACGAGCCCTCGACGAGCGACGAAGGGACGGCGGAGAGCGACGTATCGGTGCCGCGAACGACGAACGGCATCATGATGAGCGCGAGCGCGAGCGCGCCCGCCGCGAGCGAGAAGTGCCACCCGAAGCGCTGCACGAGGACGGCGTAGCCGAAATAGCCGATGACGATCGACGGCACGCCGGCGAGGATGTCGCTGAGAAAGCGCAGCGCGCTGCCGGCGAAACCGCGCGAGTATTCCGCAAGCCAGATCCCAGTCCCGATCCCGACGAAGATCGTGATCACCGTGCCGCAAAAAACGAGCAGCAGCGTTCCGGAGATCGCGTTGGCGAGGCCGCCCGCCGTGCCGCTCGTGACCGTCGTGAAGAGCGCGGGCCGCAGTGCCGGCAGCCCGTGCAAGAAGACGAAGCCGAAGACGAGGATCAGCACGGCGAGTGCCGCGAGCAGCGCGGCGTAACTCGCGCCCCACCCGATCACGTTGAAGGCGCGCCCCATCGTGATGCGCCGCCGCTGCGCCTCGCTGACGCGGCCGGGCGCGATCGCGACGCGGCTCAGAACGACACCTTCGAGCCCGCGGTCGCGCGCACGATCGCGCGCGCGATCAGATTCACGACGAGCGTGATGACGAACAGCGCGAGCGCGACCTCGGCGAGTGAGAACACGGAGAGTCCGCTCGCATCGGTGAGCGCGCTGTCGAGCTGCGAGACGATCACCGCGGCCATCGTGTTGACGGGCGAAAAGAGATTGGTCGGCAACTGATTGAGCGCGCCGCCGCTCACCATGAGCACGGCCATCGTCTCGCCGAGCGCACGCCCGAGTGCGAGGACCATCGACCCGACGAGTCCCGCACCGACCGAGGGGATGATCGCTTTCGTCACGGTCTCCCACGACGTCGCGCCGAGGGCGATGCTGCCCTCGTACGTCGCGCGCGGGACCGTCGCGATGATGTCGCGCATCGTCGCCGCCATGATCGGCAAGACCATGATTGCGAGGATCGCGCCCGCCGAGAAGAGCCCGTAGCCGCTCCCGGCACTGCCGCCGAGGAATGGGACCCAGCCGAGATACTGCGTGATGAGCGGGCCGAACAGCGCGCCGACGAGCGGGACGAAGACGACGATGCCCCACAACCCGTAGACGACGGAAGGCACGCCCGCCATCAGTTCGACGAGCGTGCTGATGATGATCTTGAAGCGCGGCGGGACCCGATAGACCATCGCGATCGCGACGAGGACGGCGATCGGCGTCGAGATCAGCATCGCGAGCCCCGACGTCGCGAGCGTTCCGATGACGAACGAGAGGATCCCGAACGACGCACCGGGCTGGCCTTGCACGCCGTGATGGGCGGCGAGCGAGCCGCCGCCGTATTCGTTGCCCGGATTCCAGATGAGACTCGTGAAGAACGCCGTGCCGTTGAAGACGATCGCGGGCCACGCGCTGAGCACGAGGAAAAAGAAGATCACGAAGACCGCTACCGCCGTGACGACGGCGGCGGCTCCCGTGACGATCGCTAGGGCGCGGTCGCGACCGTTGCCACGACGACGGAGTCCCGAAACGGCCACGACCCTACCTCACCCTCGACCGATCTCTACTTGATCTTGCCGATCTGTTCTTTGCTCTTGGACGCGATGGCGCCCGGGAGAGCGACGAAGTGAACCTGACCAAGATACTCGCTCTTTTGCCCGCCGTCGGCAGAAACCGCCCACGTCAGGAATTTCTTGAGCGCATCGGCCGTCCCGCCCTGGGGCATCGGGCTGACGACCGCATACTCGTAGTTCACGATCGGATACGAATCGTTGCCGGTGGAGTTGATCATCGAGATGCGCTCGTCGGCCGGGGTCTTCGAGACGTTCTCGTCGGCTGCGGCTCGGATGCTCTTCTCGGTTGGGAGGACGGTCTTGCCGTTCGCGTTGACGAGTCCGGCGTAGCCGAGCCCGGCCTTCGTCGATTCGTCGATGTAGCTGACGCCGATGTAGGCGATCGCGTAGGGCGTACCCTTCGCCGCTTGGAGCATGCCGGTGTTCCCGGTCGCGCCGACTTCGTTCGGCACCGACGGCCAACTGATCGTCGTCCCGTACGCCGCGGCCGACTTCCACGACGGCGTCGTATCGCTCAGGAACTGCGTGAAGAGGAACGTGTCGCCGGAACCGTCCGAGCGACGGACCGGGATGATGTTCTTGTGGGGAAGCTTCGCGCCGAGCGACTTGTTGAGGTCCTTGATCTTCGCATCGTCCCAGAAGCGGATTGATCCGTCGTACACACCGGCGAGGATCGGCCCCGAGAGCGTGAGATGCTCTTGGCCGATCTCGGGAACGTTATAATTGATCTGCTGTGCGGAGATCGCGAGCGGGATGTTGAGGACCTGGGCCTTCGCCATTTGGCCGTCGCTGACGTAGGCGTCCGACGCGCCGATCTGGGCGACGCCCGCGATCGCCTGCGAGATACCCGCGCCGCTCCCGGTGCTCTGCGTCGTGATCTCGACGTCCTTGTTGTCGTATGCCTTGACCCAGATGTTCATCAGCGGGTAGAGCAGGCTCGAGCCCGTCTCGAGGATGCGCGTCGCTCCGAAGGCCGGCACGGCGAGAACCGCAGCGAGTCCGAACACGGAGAGCGACGCGAACGTCCGTCTATGTAACACGATGATCCCTTTCAAAAACGGAGGTCGCCGACGACCGGGGCGAGCCGATAACGACCACCGCCGCCCGTTCGTCGCACGAAAACGTACGAAGCCCGTGGGAACGCACGACCCAACGGTGCACCACGAAGTTTAAGGGTTGGTTAAGAAAGCGCTAACGGCATCGGAAATTCGCCGCAACGACTCGGCGCGGCATATGGTACGGTACCGAACTATTCGAGCTCTCGGAACGACATGCATCGCGATCGGGCGGAAGTAAAAAAAAGATCGACTCGCTCGCGCGCGTCGACCCTCGCATCCCGATCCCGTTCGCCTGCGTTACGCCGGAAGATCTTTCGGCCGGTCGGCGTAGATGAGCGTCGGCTCTTCTTTCTTCTCGATGACTTCCTTGTTGATGACGCACTTCTTCACGCCTTGAAGGCTCGGAAGATCGTACATCACGTCGAGCATGACTTCTTCGAGGATGCTGCGCAGGCCGCGCGCGCCCGTCTTGCGGCCCTGCGCCTTCGTGGCGATGGCGACGAGCGCTTCCTTCGTGAAGGTCAGATCGACGCCGTCCATGCTCATGATCTTCTGGAACTGACGCACGAGCGCGTTGCGCGGCTCGACGAGAATGCGGCGCAGCGCGAGCTCGTCGAGCGCATCGAGCGTTACGACGATCGGCAACCGGCCGATGAACTCGGGGATGAGCCCGAAGCGCAGCAGATCTTCGGGCATCAGCTGCTGCAGCAGCTTGCCGACGCGCGCATCGCGCTTGGATTCGGGGATCGAGCGGAACCCGAGTGCGTTCGAAGCGACGCGACCCTCGATGATCTTTTCGAGACCGTCGAATGCGCCGCCGCAGATGAACAGCACGTTGGTCGTGTCGATCTGGATGAACTCTTGATGCGGATGCTTGCGGCCGCCCTGCGGCGGGACGTTCGCCGTCGTCCCCTCGAGGATCTTGAGCAGCGCCTGCTGCACGCCCTCGCCGCTGACGTCGCGCGTGATCGACGGGTTCTCGCTCTTGCGGGCGATCTTGTCGATCTCGTCGATGTAGACGATGCCTTTTTCCGCGCGCTTGACGTCGTAATCTGCGGCCTGGATGAGCTTGAGGAGGATGTTCTCGACATCCTCACCGACGTACCCCGCCTCGGTGAGCGAGGTGGCATCGGCCATCGCGAGCGGGACGTCGAGGATCTTCGCGAGCGTCTGCGCGAGGTACGTCTTTCCGCTGCCGGTCGGGCCGACGAGCAGGATGTTGCTCTTCTGCAGCTCGACGTCGTCCGACGCCGCGCCCGCATTGACGCGCTTGTAGTGATTGTAGACCGCGACGGCGAGCGATTTCTTCGCGCGCTCCTGGCCGATCACGTACTGATTGAGGATGTGATTGATCTCTTTGGGCTTCGGAATATTGCGAAGCCGCACGTTCTCATCGACGTTCTTGTAGAGCTCTTCCTCGATGATCTCGTTACAGAGTTCGATGCACTCGTCGCAAATGTAGACGCCGGGACCGGCGATCAATTTGCGCACCTGCTCCTGTGATTTACCGCAGAAGCTGCACTTCAATTGACCCTTCTCATCTCCAAATCGGAACACGCGCGACCCTAACCGTTCTGCTTTTCGCTACGCCGGTGTGGGGCTGGCACTACGCATATCTTTAGTAAAGATGTCATCGATCAACCCGTAGTTCTTCGCGTCTTCCGCAGTCATGTAATAATCGCGATCGATGTCCTTGAGGATCGTCTCGATCGGCTTTTTCGTGGTCGTCTCGTAGATGCCCGCGAGCATCCGGCGCGTCGCGATGAGGTCGCGCGCGGCGATCTCGACGTCGGTCGCCTGGCCGCCGATCTGCTGCACCCACGGCTGGTGGATGAGGATCTTGGAATGCGGCAACGCATAGCGTTTACCGATCTCACCGCCGGTGAGCAAGATCGAACCCATTGAAGCCGCCATACCCGCGCAAATGGTCGCGACGTGCGGCTTCACGAGCTGCATCGTATCGTAGATCGCGAGACCCGCCGTCACGCTGCCGCCGGGGCTATTGATGTACATGTCGATGTCTTTGTCGGCATCCTCGCGCTCGAGGAAGAGCAATTGCGCGATGACGAGATTCGCGAGGCCATCATCGACGACGCCGCTCACGAAGACGATCCGCTCCTTGAGCAGGCGCGAATAGATGTCGAATGCGCGTTCGCCGCGAGCGCTCTGCTCGACGACCATCGGTACCAGATGACCCAAAACGTACTCCTACGATGCCAACAGACTCAGGTTTGCAGTATGACTACGCACGAGTTGCGTTGGTTGCTTCAACCGACCTCCGTCCCCCCGAGGGACGAACCGGCTAGGCGTTCTCCACGACCTCGGTCGATGCCGCCTCGGGCGGATCCGTTTCGGGCGCGCGTTCGGTCACATTCGCGGAATCGATCAACAGGTCGAGCGTTTTCGTCCGGACGATCCCGTCGATCAACGCGTTGAAATTCGATTGCAGCATCTTCAAAATCGCTTCGCGCGGCTGGTTGTACTGCGCGCTCATCTGTGCGATCTCGGCCTCGATATCGGCGTTCGTCGCGGTGATGTTCTCCGCTTTCGCGATCGCCTCGATCAGCAGCGACGAGCGGACGCGCTTCTCGGCTTCGACGCGGTACTCGTCGCGCAGGCTCTCGGGCGTCTTCTCCTGCTGCGTCAGCCAGTCGTCGAAGACGAGGCCGTTGCGCTCGACGTAGCTCTTGGCCTCGCCGACGAGGCCGTCGATCTCGCGCTCGACCATCACGCTCGGCAACGGGAAATCGTACGCCGCGATCAGCTTCTCGAGCACCTGACCCGTCAGATCGCGGCGCTGCGCGAGGCGGGTATTCGCTTCGAGGCGATTGCGCAGTTCGTCGCGCAACCCCGCGACCGTCGCCGAATCGCCGCCGAAACGTTTCGCGAACTCGTCGTCGAGCTCGGCGAGTTCGTGAACCTTGTTCTCGTGCACGGTAATCGTGAAGACGGCGGTTTTCCCGGCCAGCTCGGCGTTCGCGTACTCCGCGGGGAACTGCGCGTCGATGTCCTTGGTTTCGCCCGCCGTCATGCCGACGATCCCGAGCGCGAAGCCGGGGATGAAGTTATCGGCGATCAATTCGGTCGGCTGCTGCTCGGCCGTCCCGCCGTCGAAGGGCACGCCGTCGATCTTGCCGGCGAAATCGATCGTCGGGACGTCGCCGAGTTCGACCGGCCGATCGACCGGAACGACGATCGCCGCTTCCTTGCGCAGCCCGTGGAGCGCGTCGTCGACGTTCTCGTCGGTGATCGCCGTCGAGCCGGAGACGAGCGCGAAACCCTTGTAGTCGTGGAGTTCGATCTTCGGCTGGACGGCGACCGTCGCGCGTACGCGCGTCGGCTGACCCTCTTCGACCGGCAAGAGCTCCATCTGCGGATGATCGACCGGACTGAGATCGTTCTCTTCGAGCGCCTTCGAATAGGCACCGGGGACGACCGCGTCCATCGCGCGTTCCTCGATCGACTGCGTGCCGTACTGCGCCTCGAAAATGCGGCGCGGAACCTTGCCCGGCCGGAAGCCCGGGATCTTCACGTTCTTCGCGAGTTCGCGAAACGCGCGTTCCCGCGCGACCGCGAGTTCTTGTTCGGAGAGTGCGATCTCGAGCTCGACTTGGGTCGGATCGAGGTGTTTGACCGTAGCTGCGCTCAACGCGAAGCCTTTCTCGTAAAAAGCCGCGCCTTGCGCGCGGCTGACGTTGGAGCGGAAGACGAGATTCGAACTCGCGACCCTCGCCTTGGCAAGGCGATGCTCTACCACTGAGCTACTTCCGCGGACCCGTGTCGAGTTCAACGGTCCGCCGAAAACAACCCACCCAGGGTATCGTGCCCGGGCGCTCGCGTCAAGGCGTCGCTCCTCCGAGAGACGGCTTCGAAAACGGGCAAGATCAGCCTGAGTATCGCCGCCCGTGGCGATGCGCCGTCACAGCCGTCACAATCGAAGATCGGATTCCGTGAACGTTCGGACCTTGCTTTCCTCCGCCCCGTGGGCGCTCTTGCGTCAATTCGGCCGAGACCGCGCCGGGCTCGGCGCCGCCGTTCAGACCCCGCACTCGAAAACGTCCGTCGGCCGGCTCACCGAGGCCGACGAGGTCGTGAAATCGATCTGTCCGTTCTGCGCGGTCGGATGCGGTCAGCGCATCTACGTCAAAGACGGCGAGATCACGCAGATCGAAGGCGATCCCGATAGCCCGATCTCGCGCGGGCATCTCTGCCCCAAGGGCGCCGCCACCCAGCAGTTCGTCCAGGCTCCCGGACGCGTCTATACGATGAAATACCGCGCGCCCTACGCGAAGGAGTGGGAAGACCTGCCGCTCGATCGCGCGATGGAGATGATCGCGGATCGCGTGATCGACGCGCGGCGCGCGACGTGGGAGGCGACCGACGACCGCGGGCGCGTGCTGAATCGAACGCTCGCGATCGCGAGCCTCGGCGGCGCGACCCTCGATAACGAAGAGAATTACCTCATGAAGAAGCTCTACACGGGGCTCGGGGTCGTCTCGGTCGAGAATCAGGCCCGAATATGACACAGCTCAACCGTCCCTAGTTTAGGGGCTTCGCTCGGTCGCGGCGGCGCGACGACGTTCTTGCAAGATCTGCAAAACGCGGATTGCATCCTCATCATGGGTTCGAATATGGCCGAGTGTCATCCGGTCGGCTTTCAATGGGTGATGGAGGCTCGCGAGCGCGGCGCGAAAATCGTGCACGTCGATCCACGCTTCACGCGCACGAGCGCCGTCTCGACGATGCACGTGCCGATCCGCGCCGGGACCGATATCGCGTTCCTCGGCGGCGTGATCGGCTACATCCTCGAGAACGACCGCGACTTCCGCGAGTACGTCGTCAATTACACGAATGCCGCGACGATCGTGTGCGACACGTTCCGCGACACGGAGGATCTCGACGGCCTCTTCTCCGGCTACGATCCGGAGACGAAGACGTACGATAACGCGACCTGGCAGTACAAAGGCATGGCGCCGCAATCGGCCGCAGGGCCGAAGAACGCGGAAGCCGGCGCCGCGCTCTCGGGCGGCAAGGCGCCGTTCCGCGACGAGACGCTGCAAGATCCGTTCTGCGTCTATCAGTTGCTCAAGAAGCATTACAAACGCTACACGCCCGAGATGGTCGCCGAGATCTGCGGCATCACGGTCGAGCAATTCCTCGGCGTCGCGGAGACGCTCTGCGAGAACTCCGGTCGCGAGCGTACGACCGTGATGGCGTATGCGGTCGGCTGGACGCATCACACCGTCGGCGTGCAATACATCCGTGCGGCGACGATCGTACAGCTCTTGCTCGGCAACATCGGGCGGCCGGGAGGCGGCATCCTCGCGCTCCGAGGGCACGCCTCGATCCAAGGCTCGACCGATATCCCGACGCTCTTCAACAATCTGCCGGGCTATCTGCCGATGCCCGAAGCCGACTATCACACGAACCTCGAAACGTTCATCCGGCAAGACGAATCGCAGGCGGGGTTCTGGGGCCATCTCGATGCGTACGTCGTGAGCTTGCTCAAGGCGTACTACGGCGAGAACGCGACCGCCGAGAACGACTATTGCTTCGACCATCTGCCGCGCATCACGGGCGATCACTCGACGTTCACGACCACGCGCGAGATGCTCGAGGGCAACGTCCGCGGGTATTTCATCGTCGGCGAGAATCCGGCGATCGGATCGGCGAACGGCAACCTGCAGCGCATGGCGATGGCGAAACTCGATTGGCTCGTCGTGCGCGATCTCGTCGAGATCGAATCGGCATCGTGGTGGAAGAACGGCCCCGAGATCGAGACGGGCGAGCTCGAAACCGAAGAGATCGCGACCGAGGTCTTCTTCTTTCCCGCCGCGGCGCACACCGAGAAAAGCGGGTCGTTCACCAATACGCAGCGACTGCTGCAATGGCATCATCAAGCGGTCGAACCGAAGGCCGACGTCCGCTCCGAGCTTTGGTTTTACTATCACCTCGGCCGCATCATCAAGGAGCGCCTCGCAACGTCGGAAGATCCGATGGATGCGGGCATTCGGGCGCTGGCGTGGGATTACCCGACGGAGGGCGAGATCGCCGAACCCGATGCCGAGGCGGTGCTGCGCGAGATCAACGGCTACGATGCGAATGGCAAAGCGCTCTCCGCGTATACCGAACTCAAGGCCGACGGGTCGACGACCTGCGGCTGCTGGATCTACTGCGGGTGTTACAAGGACGACGTCAATCAGACCGCGCGCCGCAAACCCGGCAGCGAACAGTCGTGGGTCGCGGCCGAGTGGGCCTGGGCATGGCCCGCGAATCGCCGCATCCTCTACAATCGCGCCTCCGCCGATCCGAGCGGCAAGCCGTGGAGCGAGCGCAAAAAGTACGTGTGGTGGGACGAGGATGCGAAGAAGTGGGTCGGCGAGGACGTACCCGACTTCATGATCGACACGCCGCCGGATTACATCCCGCCCGAAGGCGCGCGAGCGGAGAAGGCGCTCGCGGGGACGGATCCGTTCATCATGCAGAGCGACGGCGTGGCGTGGCTCTTCTCGCCGAGCGGCACGGTCGATGCGCCGATGCCCGCGCATTACGAACCCCAGGAATCGCCGCAGCGCAATCTGCTCTATCACGAGCAGTCGAGTCCGACGCGCTTACAGGTCGACGCGCCCGACAATCGCTATCATGCTTCGGGGAACGATCCCGGTGCCGACGTCTATCCGTTCGTCGCGACGACGTATCGCCTGACCGAACATCACACGGCGGGCGGGATGAGCCGCACGGTCTCGCGCCTCTCCGAACTCCAGCCGGAGATGTTCTGCGAGGTCAGTCCGGAGCTCGCAGAACTTCGGGGCTTAACCAACGGCGGATGGGCGACGCTCGTCACGGCGCGCAATGCGATCGAGGCGCGCGTCCTCGTTACCGAACGCATGGTGCCGCTGCACGGCGACGGCAAGACGATCCATCAGATCGGGCTGCCGTACCACTGGGGATGGCAGGGCATAAGTACGGGCGATAGCGCAAACGATCTGCTCGCGGTCGCGATGGATCCGAACGTGCACATCATGGGGACCAAGGCGATGACCGTCGACGTTCGGCCGGGGCGGCGGCCGCGCGGGCCCGCGCTGACCGCGCTCGTCGCATCGTATCGCGAGCGAAGCAGCCTCGCAGAAACGCCGGAGACGACCCGTGCGTGAGGCGCCGTTCGACGACTCTGCGGACCTGAGCCAAGCGACGTACGACGCCGATGCGAAACCGCGCGTCGGCTTCTTCACCGACACGACGCTCTGCATCGGTTGCAAGGCGTGCGAGGTCGCGTGCAAGCAGTGGAACGACATCCCGGCCGACGGGATGACGTTCACGGCCGAATCGTACGACAACACCGGAGCGCTCGGCGGCGATACGTGGCGCCACGTGGCGTTCATCGAACAGATCGGCCGCGATGCGGAGGCGCCGAAGGTGCAGTACGATCGCACCGAGCGCTGGCTGATGGAATCGGACGTGTGCAAGCATTGCACGAGCGCCGCGTGCTTGGACGTCTGCCCGACGGGCGCGCTCTTCCGCACCGAGTTCGGCACCGTCGTCGTGCAGGACGAAATCTGCAACGGGTGCGGCTATTGCGTCCCGGCATGTCCGTTCGGCGTCATCGATACGCGCGCGGAAGGCGGCCACGTCGGCAAGTGCACGATGTGTTACGACCGCCTCAAGATCGGCGAGCAGCCCGCCTGCGCGAAGGCGTGCCCCACGGAGTCGATCCAGTTTGGCGAACTGGGCGAGCTGCGCGAACGCGCGGCGAAACGGCTCGCGGCCGTCTCGGACGATTTCGCGGGCGCGAATCTCTACGGCGCGGATCCGGACGACGGCGTCGGCGGATTCGGCGCATTCTTCCTCTTGCTCGACAAGCCCGAGCTCTACGGCATGCCGCCCGACCCGCTCGTGACGACCCGCGATCTTTCGAAGATGTACGTACGGGCCGCGTACGCGGGGCTAGCGCTCGGCGCGCTCGTCTTCGCGACCACCTACGGCGGCAAGGCGTGAACGGTTCTCCGGCATCGAAGATCGCGATCGCGAGCGGGACGGGGCAGTCGTACTACGGGCGGCCGATCCTCAAGCCGCCGGTGTGGAGCGACGATATCGCGGCGTACCTCTTCACGGGCGGCCTCGCCGGTGCGTCGTCGATCCTCGCCTTCGCGGCGCGGACGCGCGGGAACGGCGTCCTCGCGCGGCGAGCGTTGATCGGTTCGGCGATCGGAATCTACGTCAGCCCGTATCTGCTCATCAAGGACCTGCACGACCCCAAGCGTTTCCATCACATGCTGCGCGTCTTCAAGCCGTCGTCGCCGATGAGCATGGGGACGTGGATCCTCTCCGCGTTCGGCGGGTTCATCACGCTCGCGATCGCGAGCGAGTTCACGGGGATCGCGCCGCGCATCGGGCATCTCTGCGAAGGGGCCGCCGCACTCTTCGCGCTCGGCCTTTGCACGTATACGGCGCCGCTCATCGCCGATACGGCGGTCCCGGTGTGGCACGGCGCGGACGAGACGCTGCCGTTCGTCTTCATCGGCAGCGCGGCGGCGAGCGCGGCCGGTTGGGCCCTCGTCGCGACGCCGAGCGCGCACGCGAGCTCCGCGCGGCGGATGCTCGTCGTCGCGGCGATCGTCGAACTCGTCGCGGTCGAGCGGATGCACGCGGCACGAAAGGCTATCGATGCAACCGGTGGCGATACGTTGCTCGTCGGACGCGCCGAGAATTTTTTTGCGGGACGGCCGGACCTTGAAGACACCATCGCGAGATTGAAGGCGTATTCGGACGCGGGCGCAGATTGTCTGTATGCGCCGGGGATCACCACGCGCGAGCAGATTGCGGCCGTGGTGGCCGCGGTTGCGCCGAAGCCGGTGAACCTGCTGGTGGGATCGGTGAGCGACTTCACCGTCCAGGAGATTG
>CAZZYZ010000076.1:0-13794 GCA_964658425.1 Vulcanimicrobiota bacterium
GTCGTCGCCGCCGTCTCGCGCGATGCGGCGGCGGCGACGGGCCTCGCCGCCGGGACGCCCGTCGTCGCAGGTGCGGGCGACAACGCCGCGGCCGCGGTCGGCAGCGGCGTCGTGCGTGCGGGCCAGGGGCTCGTCTCGCTCGGCACGTCGGGCGTCGTCCTCTCGCACGATAGCGCGGTGCGCGTCGATCCGACGGGAGCGATCCACGCCTTCTGCGCCGCGGTCCCGGGCGGCTACCATCTCATGAGCGTCATGCTCTCGGCCGGCGGCAGCCTGCGCTGGTTCCGCGATCTCTTCGGCCGCGGCGGCGAGACGTACGACGATCTCGCGCGCGAAGCGGGCACGGTCGCCGCGGGGAGCGAGGGCGTCACGTTCCTGCCCTATCTCGCGGGCGAACGCACCCCGCACATGAACCCGGACGCCCGCGCCGCATGGACGGGGCTCGCGCTCTCGCACACGCGCGCGCACGCGATCCGCGCGGTGCTCGAAGGCGTCGCGTTCGGTCTCGACGACGGGCTCGTGCGAATGCGCGCGCTCGGCGTCGATCCCGAACTCTTCGTCGGCACGGGGAACGGGATGGCGAACGAGATCTGGCGCGGCGCGATCGCCTCGATCTTCGAACGGCCGATCAGTCGGCTGCTCGTCGACGAAGGCCCGGCATTCGGCGCCGCACTGCTCGCCGCCGTCGGCATCGGCACCTACGGCAGCGTCGAAGACGCGGCCCGACGCGCGGTCCCGCCGAGCGCCGAGCCGACCCTCCCCGATCCCGCAACGTACGGCGCGTATCGCGCGGCGTATCGGCGCTTCACGTCCCTCTATCCCGCGCTCCATCCGGCACCGTCGCCGAGCACTTCGTAAAGGACCGTACCATGTCGACCGATATGCGCGTCGCGCTGCTCGAACGCCCCAACGTCATGACGATGACGGAACGGCCAAAACCCGTCCCGGGCCCGGACGACGTCCTCGTCCGCGTCCGCAACGTCGGCGTTTGCGGCTCGGACGTCCACTATTACACGCACGGCCGGATCGGGCCGTTCGTCGTCGAGAAGCCGATCGTGCTCGGCCACGAGATGGCGGGCGTCATCGAGGACGTCGGCGCGAACGTCCCGCGCAGCCGCATCGGCGAACGCGTCGCCGTCGAACCGGGCGTCCCCGATCGGACGTGCGCATGGTGCCGCAGCGGCCGCTACAATCTCTGTCCGAACGTGGTGTTCATGGCGACGCCCCCGTACGACGGCGCGCTCGCCGAGTACGTCGTGAGCCCGAGCGATTACGCGTTCGCATTGCCCGACAACGTCTCGCTCGAGGAGGGCGCGCTGATGGAGCCGCTCGCCGTCGGCGTCTACGCGATCCATCGCAGCGGCCTGCGTGCCGGGCAGACGGTCGCGATCGTCGGAGCCGGCCCGATCGGGCTCGTGACGCTACAGGTCGCGAAGGCGGCGGGCGCCGGTTCGATCGTCGTCGTCGATCTCGATGCCGGCCGTCTCGCGACCGCGAAGAAGCTCGGCGCGACCGACACGATCGACGCGTCGAAGGGCGACGCCTCCGAGGCGATCGCGAAGCTCACGGGCGGCGCGGGCGTCGACATCGTCTTCGAAGCGGCCGGTTCCCCGAAGACGGCGGCCGCGGCGATCGGGATGGCGAAACGCGGCGGCAAAGTGGTGATGATCGGGCTTCCGCCGGAAGATAATTTTCCGTACCCGCTCGTCCTCGCGATGTCGCGCGAGATCGATATCCTCACCGTGTTCCGGTATGCGAACGTCTATCCGGCCGCGATCGCGCTCGTCGCCCAGGGCCGCGTCGATACGAAATCGCTCGTCACGCATCGGTTCACGCTCGACGGTTCCGAAGACGCGCTCAAACTCTCGGATTCGCGCGCCGACGGCGTCATCAAAGCGATGATCGAGATCGCGTGAACGATTTCGCACTCACCGGCAAACGCGCCGTCGTCACGGGCGCCGGCCGCGGGCTCGGCCGCGACATCGCCCTCATGTTCGCGGAATACGGCGCCGACGTCGTCGGCTTCGCGCGCACCGCGAGCGAGCTCGAGACGCTCGAGCGCGAGGTCGCGGCGCTCGGCCGTCGCTTCGTCGGCGTGGCGGGCGACGTCGCCTCGAACGAGGACGTCGCGCGGCTCGAAGCGACGGTGCGCGAGCGCTGGGGCGGCGCCGATATCCTCGTCAACAACGCCGGGATCTCGTACGTCGAGCCCGCGATCGAGGTGAGCGACGAGCATTGGCGCGCGCAGTTCGCCGTCAATATCGACGGTGCGTTCGCATGCGCTCGCGCGTTCGCACCGGGGATGCTCGCGCGCGGCTACGGCCGCGTCATCAACATCTCGTCGATCTCCGGTATCGTCGGCATGCTCGATCATGCGGCGTACGTCGCGACCAAAGGCGCGATGAACGCGCTGACCAAGAGCCTCGCGATGGAATGGGGCCCGGCGGGCGTCACCGTCAACGCGATCGCGCCGACCGTCGTCTTAACCGAACTCGGGCAGCGCGTTTGGGGCGCGCCCGAGCGCGGCGACCCGATGCGTTCGAAAATTCCGATCGGGCGATTTGGAGAACCGCGCGAGGTCGCAGCCGCATGCGTTTATCTCGCATCGTCGATCGCGGGGCTTTGCAATGGCCATGTGCTCGTGCTCGACGGCGGCTACACGGCCGCGTAACCGGGCGAGCGCGAGGACCGACGCCGGGCGCGGGCGAACGGACGGCGCCCAGATGGCAAGTATCATCGACGTCGCGAAGCATGCGGGGCTCTCGGTTGCGAGCGTCTCGCGGGTGCTCAATAATAGTAAGCCCGTCTCGGCGGACATTCGCGAACGCGTGCTGTCGTCGGCGGCCGTCTTAGATTACAGCATCGATCAGCGCGCACGTGGGTTGCGCCGCCGAAAATCCGATACGATCGGACTCGTCGTCGCCGATGCGGGGAATCCGTTTTTCGCGATGGTCGTGCATTCGATCGAAGCGGTCGCATACGAATCGAAGCTCGATCTCTTCCTCTGCAATTCCGACGAAGATCCCGAACGCGAACGCTTCCATCTGCTCTCGATGCACGCGCAGCGGATCGACGGCATCATCCTCCTGCCGTGCGGCGCATCCGCGAAAACGTTGCCGAGTTTCGTCGGCCTCAAGACGCCGCTCGTGTGTCTGGATCGCCGCCTGCCCGACGGAGATTTCGATCTCGCGATCGTGGATAATCTCATGGGTGCCGATCTCGCACTGCGCCACTTGCACGGGTTCGGCCACCGGCGGATCGCGATCGTCGCGGGTCACGATGCGACCGTCAGCAGCGAGCGGATCAACGGGTATCGTCACACGCTCGCCGCGCTCGGGATAGCGGAACGCCCCGAGTACGTTCGCCGCGGCCGCAGCGCCGAGCAGCGCAGCGGCTACGATCAAACGCTCGCGCTCCTCGCACTCGCAACGCCCCCGAGCGCGATCTTCGTAACGAATCAATTGATGCTGCTCGGGGCGCTGCGGGCGCTGCGGGAGCGCGGCATCTCCGTGCCGGATCGGATGAGCGTGATCGGCTTCGACGATTCGCCGTTCGCCGAACTGCTCGATCCGCCGCTGACGACGATCGCGCAACCGACCTCGGAGCTCGGCACGATCGCAGCCCAACTGCTGCTCGATCGCGTCGTGCGCGGATACACCGGAGCCGCCCGAACGATCGTGTTGCCGCCGGAGTTGCGCGTACGGTCGTCCGTCACGCGCGTCTCCAACGTCCGCAGCGCGAGCGCCTAGCCCGCGACCGCCGCCGCCTGCTCCGCAGCGGGCTGCACGAGCGTTCCGAGCGCGGCAACGTCGCTCGCGAGCAACGCGTCGAAGCTCGCGGTCTGTTCGTCGCGCCAGGCCTCGTCGCGGCCGAGTTCGGTCGCGAGGATCGCGGCTACGTCGGCCGCCGCGCGCTGCGACGCCGCGGCATCCAAGAATGCGGCGCGCGTGCGCCGCGAGAGGACGTCGTCGACCGTACGCGCCATCTCGTGGCGGGCCGCGAAGACGACCTGCGCCCGCGTGTACGGCAGCGCCGCATCGATCGGCGTGCCGAGCCCCGGCATCGCCGCTTCGAGCGCGCGCAATCCGGGGGCGTCCGTGCCATAGAGCGCATACTCGCCGTCGCGCGGATAGTCGCCGTGTGACGGGCTGCCGTGAAGCGGCATCTCGGCCGTCACGCTCTTCGTTTTCGCGAGGCCGCCTTCGAGCGCGGCACGATCGACGGTGTCCTCCGCCATCTTGCGATACGTCGTCCACTTCCCGCCCGTGATCGTGACGATCCCCGTGACCGAGACATCGACGAGATGTTCGCGCGAGAGTTTCGCCGTGCTGCTCGCGGCATCGCGATTGACGAGCGGCCGCAAGCCGGCAAACGCCGAGAGTGCGTCGGAGCGCTTGACGGGCCGCGCGAGATAGCGATTCGCGTGTTCGATCATGTAATCGATCTCGGCGCGCGTGGGTGCGGGATCGAGCGCGGCGCCCGTGACCGGGATATCCGTCGTGCCGATGACGACGTGGCCGTGCCACGGAATGATGAAGAGCACGCGGCCGTCGTCGGTCTTCGGAACGATCAGCGCGTCGCTGCCCGGGAAGACGTCTTTCGCGAAGACGACGTGCGCGCCGCGGCTGTGCTCGAGCAAGAGCTTCGCTTGCGAATCGTCCTGACGGCGGATCTCGTCGACGAAGATCCCCGTCGCGTTGACGACGACTTTCGCGCGCACCTCGTGCTCGACGCCCGTCTCGAGATCGCGCACCACCGCACCGCTCGCGCGGCCGCGGTCGTAGATGATCCGTACGGCGCGAGCGTAGTTGACGACGGTCGCACCCGTGTCGACGGCCGAGCGCGCGAGCGCGAGCGCAAGCCGGGCGTCGTCGAACTGGCCGTCGGCATAGTGGATACCGCCGAGGAGATGCGCGGCATTCAAGCCGGGCATCTTGGCGAGCGTTTCCGAGCGGCCGATCGCGCCGCTCGGCGTGAAGCCGGAACGGCCGGCGAGAAGATCGTAGGCTTTGAGGCCCGCCAGATAATACGGGCCTTCGAACCACTTGTAGATCGGCAGGATGAACTCGAGCTCGCCGACGAGATGCGGCGCGTTGTCGCGCAGCCGCGTCCGTTCGCGAAGCGCCTCTTTCACGAGGCCGACGTCGCCGTTCTGCAGATAACGAACGCCGCCGTGCACGAGTTTGGTCGAGCGGCTGGAGGTCGCTTTCGCGAAATCGGACGCCTCGACGAGCGCCGTCGAGTAGCCCCGCGCCGCCGCATCGAGGGCGGTGCCGAGCCCCGTCGCACCGCCGCCGATGACGAGCACGTCATAGGTTCCGGTGAGCCGGCCGATCTGTTCCTCGCGTCTCATCGTTCGTCGTGTTCCTCCCAGTTTGCGGCGCGCTCTACGGCGCGTTTCCATTGTTTGAGCAATTTCTCGCGTTCCGCGTCACCGAGTTTCGGCTTGAAGCGACGTTCCTGTTGCCAGTGCGTCGCGACGTCGGCGAAGTCGCGCCAATACCCGACGCCGAGGCCGGCGAGATATGCCGCGCCGAGCGCCGTCGTTTCGGTCACGCGCGGCCGAACGACGTCGACGCCGAGAACGTCGGCTTGAAATTGCATCGTCAGATCGTTCGACGCCGCGCCGCCGTCGACGCGCAGTTCTTTGAGTTCGATTTTCGCATCCTTGGACATCGCGTCGATCACCTCGCGCGTCTGGAACGCCATCGCCTCGAGTGCGGCGCGAGCGATGTGCTCGCGCGTCGTACCGCGCGTCAGGCCGACGATCGCACCGCGCGCGTACGGATCCCAATACGGCGCGCCGAGCCCGACGAACGCCGGCACGAAGTAGACGCCGCCCGTGTCGGGGACGCGGCGAGCGAGCTCCTCGACCTCGGCCGACGACGAGATGATTCCGAGCCCGTCGCGCAGCCATTGGACGGCGGCGCCCGTCACGAAGATCGATCCCTCGAGCGCGTACATCGCCTTGCCCGGCTCCGACGCGAACGCGACCGTCGTCAGCAAGCCGCTCGGGCTCGGAACGAGTTCGTCGCCCGTGTTGAGGAGCACGAACGACCCCGTGCCGTACGTGTTTTTCGCGAGACCCTTCGCGAAGCCGGCTTGCCCGACGAGCGCCGCGTGCTGATCGCCCGCGACGCCGGCGATCGGTATCGCGGCACCGAGGACCGAGGCCGAAGCCGTTCCGAAGGTCGCGATCGAGGGCATCGGCTTGGGCAGCATCGCGCGCGGAACGCCCATCATGAGCAGCAGCTCTTCGTCCCAATCGAGTTTCTTGAGATCGAAGAGCAACGTGCGCGATGCGTTCGTGTAATCGATCGCGTGCACGGCGCCTTCGGTGAGGTTCCAGATGAGCCACGAATCGACCGTGCCGAAACAGAGCTCGCCTTTTTCGGCGCGTTCGCGAGCTCCCTCGACGTTATCGAGGATCCAGCGAATCTTCGTGCCAGAGAAGTACGGATCGACGACGAGCCCCGTCTTCGAACGAATCGTGTCTTCGAAGCCCTTGGTTTTGAGCTCTTCGCAGAACGGCGCGGTCCGCCGATCTTGCCACACGATCGCGTTGTAGACGGGTCGGCCCGTCTTACGATCCCAGACGAGCGTCGTCTCGCGCTGATTCGTGATCCCGATCGCGACGATATCGGCCGCGGTGACGCCCGCGTTGCGGAGCGCGCCCTGCGCGGTCTCGCGCTGCGAGCGCCAGATGTCGGCCGGGTCGTGTTCGACCCAGCCGGGCTTCGGGAAGTGTTGCGGGAATTCGCGCTGATCGACGCCGCGGATCGCTCCGTGTTCGTCGAACACGATCGCACGCGAACTCGTGGTGCCCTGATCGAAAGCTAAAACGTACGGCATATCGCTCCTAATGGGTTACGGGGACGAGATCGTCGACGGCGCCCGATCCGTTTGCGGACGGGGGGTCGATCGCGCGCACTTCAGCGGTCGGCTCCGACTGCGTCGTCGCTCCGAGGCCGATCACTTGCGGCAAAAAAGGGCGGATCAGCCGTTGGTAGAGGAAGCCGCCGAGGATGCCGCCGAGTGCGGGCCCGAGGCACGGGATCCACCAGTAATTCATCGGACCCGGCAACGCTTCGGGACCCCAACCGGCGAAGTATGCGAAGATGCGCGGGCCGAGATCGCGCGCGGCACTCATCGGCCACGCTTCGAGGAACCCGAAACACGCGCCGAGCGCGGCGACGAGCAATCCGATGATCAGGGCTCCCGAATTCGCCATCGGTGCGACGGTGTTGTATTGCTCCGTGATCGCGAAGATGCCGAACACGAGAAGCCCCGTCAGGACGATCTCATCGACGAACGCGTGCATAGGCGTGATCGCGAGGCCTGGATGCGTGAAAAATACGCCCGCGGAGGCATCGCCCGAGGGCATATTGCGAACGGCGTGATGGATGAGATTGTAGTGATCGATGACGGGCGAGTACAGCAGATAGACGATCGCCGCGCCGATGAAGCCGCCGAAGATTTGCGCGGCGATGTACGGTACGACTTTCTTGCCGGGGAAGCCGCGCCAGAGCCACAGCGCGAGCGTCACCGACGGATTCGCGTGACAGCCCGAGACGCCGGCCGTGCAGTAGATCGCCATCATGACGGCGAGACCCCAGCCGATTGCGACGCCCCAATACGCGGTGGCGTACGGCGAGGGATCGTAGAGGATGATCATCGCGGCGACGGAGTCGCCGAACGCGATGATGATGATCAGGGCAACCGCCTCCGCGATTAGTTCACCGATAAACTTCTTTCGTTCGGACATGCTCGCTCCTATCGCAGTCCCGGTGTGTGAAGACGGTCGCGAGCATACGAAAGAAGCCGCCCGCAAACAGCGTTCGCCCGTTCGGCGAACGTCGTTGCGAGCGGCTTTCTCAAAAAACTCTGCCGCCTGGAAACGATTTTCATGGTACTGCAGTCGCTACAAAAATGCAATCCTCACATGGGACGATTCATGACGACCAGAGCGCGGCATCGCTCACGGAGACGCCGGCGATGCCGGCGCGCAGCAGATCGTCGATCTCGTGCAGCGAAGCGACGAGACCGCCCGCGATTAGCGGCAATCCGGGGCACGTCCGTTCGATCCGCTCGATCGCGCGAGGAGCGGCGGGCGCAGGTAACAGCTCGACCGCATCGGGGCGAAAACGTTCGAGCGCGCGCACCGCATTCGCCATCGCCTGCGAGTCCAGCAGAAAGCTGCGCTGCACGACGAGTAGTCCGTTCGCGCGCGTCGCGCGCAGCGTCTCGTGATGCGTCGAGATGATCCCGGACACACCACACGCCGCGAGAAACGCGACGGCAGTCGGATCTTTCGAGAGGCCGCCGAGCAGATCGAGGTTGACGATCGCGGCCTTGCCCGCCGCGCGGATCGGCGCGACGAGCTCGCCGACGGTTCCGACGTTCCCGCAGAGCAGATAGACGACTCGGCCGCGCGCGGCGAGGCTGCGCTCGAGATCGCGCGGATCGCGGACGGCCGGAATGACCGGCCACACCTCGAGCAGATCGCGAATCGGATCGCCCTCGGCCGCGCGCCCGGCGGCTCGCACGGCTATGCCGCCGTCGTCTCTCCGGCGAGCAACTTGGACTTCTCGTCCTGCTGCAAGCGCGCGACGATCCGGCCGAGATTTCCGTCCATCAAGTCCTTAACGTTTCCGAAGTTCTCGTTGATGCGATGATCGGTCACGCGATCTTGCGGAAAATTATAGGTCCGAATTTTCTCGCTGCGATCGCCCGTTCCGACCTGACTACGACGGAGCGACCCGACTGCCTCCTCCGCTTCGCGACGCTTGCGATCGGCGAGTACGCTTCGTAGCATCTGCATCGCGCGTTCGCGGTTCTGTAACTGCGAACGCTCTTCGCTGCAGGAGACGATGACGCCCGACGGCACGTGCGTGATGCGAATGGCGGACTCGGTCTTGTTGATGTGCTGGCCACCCGCGCCCGACGCCTTGAACGTATCGATCTCGAGGTCTTTCGCGTTGATGACGATCCCCGTATCCTCATCTACTTCGGGCAAGACCGCGACGGTCGCCGTGCTCGTGTGCACGCGGCCCTGCGATTCCGTGAGCGGAACGCGCTGCACGCGATGCACGCCGCTCTCGTACTTGAGGAAGCGATACGGTTCGCCCGTCTTGATCCCGATGACGATCTCTTTCACGCCGCCCGCCTCGTTCTCGCTCTGCGAGAGGATCTCGGTGCGCATCCCGATCGTCTCGGCGTAGCGCATGTAGAGCCGGCCGAGCTCGGCTGCGAAGAGCCCCGCCTCGTCGCCGCCCGCACCCGCGCGAATCTCGACGAAAACGTCCTTGCCGTCCATCGGATCGCGCGGCAGCATGAGCTCGGTGAGCTCCGCTTCGAGCGTCACGCGACGCTCGCGGAGATCCTTCGCTTCGTCTTCGGCCATCGCGTGGAGTTCGGGATCGCCCTTCTCCTCGAGCAGCACGTCGTTCGCGGCGATCTCGGCGAGCAGTTTTCGATACGCGCGGTATGCGACGACCGTCGGTTCGTTCGCCGCGCGTTCCTTGACGAGCGCCGTGAAGCGAGCCTGATCGAACGTATCGCCCGTGTGCGCCAGCGACGCTTCGATCTCGTCGAAGCGTTTCGAAAGCGTTTCGAGCCGGTCCAGATTGAACACCGGATCTCCTCGGATGCGGCGAAGGGGGAAGAAAAAAGACGAGCCGCGATGCGGCTCGTCCCTTGGATGGTCGCCCGGTCGCTACGACTCGGAAGCGGCCGCCGCGGCGGCGGCCTGTTCCTTTTGCAGCTTGCGCTCGGCGGCTTCGGTCTTCTTCTTTTCCGCGGCGGCGAGGCGTTGGTTGAACTTATCGACGCGCCCGGCGGTATCGAGGAATTTCTGCTGACCCGTGAAGAGCGGGTGGCAGGCGGAGCACACTTCGACCGAGATGCTCTTGACGGTCGAACCCGTCGTAAACGTCGAGCCGCAGGCGCAGTGCACGCTCGCGTCGGGGTACCAGGTGGGGTGGATCTTGTCTTTCACAGCCGTAAGAGTATAGCAGAACCGCGCAAGAATAACACCCGTTCGCCTCGAAATCGCGGTGTTGGTCCGTTCGGACGCCGCCCACGTTGTGAGGTCTTTTGAAGCACGATCGCCATCCCGTCGTCCCGCTCGCCTTCGCCGCCGCCTGCGCGCTCGCGGTCGCGTTCGGCCCGGTCGCGGGCACGCGCGTGGGCGCGCAAGCCGCTCCCCCGGCTCCGCCCGTCCCCGTGCTCAATCCGACCCCGATCCTTAATCCGACGCCGATCGTGGAACCGAGCGCCGATGCGAGTGCGATCCCGGCGATCGGCGCGAGTGCCGAACCCTCACCGAGCCCGTCGCCCGCGCCGCGCAGGCGCGGCCGGCATCGCGGCTCCGCGGCGCCGGCCGCGACCGCGTCGCCGACCGTCGGCCCCGAGCCTTCGGCCACCCCGACATCTCCCGCATTCGCGACGCTCGACGGAACGTGGGAGACCCAGCTGCAGTACATCGATCACACCGACTATTCGTATCTCGCGATCCGTCAGACGACGGGCGGGACGCTCGCCGGCGAATGGCGCGTCTCGGGCAAGACCTATCCGCTCGACGGCACGTACGACGGGCGGCTCATCCGTATCACCGCGAAGGGACCGAAGGCGACGATCGTCTTCAGCGGGTACGTCGAGGGCGCGTCCGATATGATCGGTCAAGTCGACATGGGCGACAACGCGAAGACGCTCACGCCGTTCACGGCCGAGCATCGCGGGTTCACCGATAACAATCCACTCCATCAGCTGCGAAAGAAACACGGGTAGCGGGATCGTGGAAGATCACGCGTTCGGCTTTCGAACGCGGGCGCTGCACGCGGGGACGCCGCCCGATCCGACGTCGGGCGCGCGCGCGATGCCGATCTACATGACCTCGAGCTTCGTGTTCGATTCGACCGAGCACGCGGCCGAGCTCTTCGCGCTGCGCACGTACGGCAACATCTACACGCGGATCGGCAACCCGACCGTCGCCGCGTTCGAAGAGCGAATGGCGAGCCTCGAGGGCGGGCTCGGAGCGGTCGCCTCGGCGAGCGGGCTCGCCTCGCAGCTCTCCGCGATCCTCTGCCTCGCGCAGGCGAGCGATCACATCGTCTCGGCCGCGAGCATCTACGGCGGCACGGTCACGCAATTCACCGTGACGCTCAAGCGCATGGGTATCGAGTGCACGCTCGTGGGCGGCGACGATCCCGAGGCGCTGCGCGCCGCGATCCGCCCGAACACGAAGCTGCTCTACGCCGAGACGATCGGCAATCCGCTCGGCAACGTCGCCGATCTCGAAGCGCTCGCCGCGATCGCACACGAGGCCGAAATCCCGTTCGTCGTCGACAACACGTTCGCGTCGCCCGCGCTCTGCCGGCCGATCGAATGGGGCGCCGATATCGTCGTGCAGTCGGCAACGAAATTCGTCGGCGGCCACGGCACCGTGATCGGCGGCGTGATGGTCGAGAGCGGCAAATTCCCGTGGCACGCGGCGAAGCATCCGCTCCTCGCGGAACCGAGCCCGGGCTACCACGACATGAATTTCGCGGAGACGTTCGGCGAGTTCGCGTACCTGATGCGCGCGCGCACCGAAGTGCTGCGCGACGTCGGCGCGTCGATCTCGCCGATGAATGCGTGGCTCTTGCTGCAAGGCCTCGAGACGCTGCCGCTGCGGATGAAGGCGCACGTCGAGAACGCGCGGGCGATCGCGCGCTTCCTGCGCGGCCGCGACGAAGTCGCATGGATCGAATACGCCGAACTCGACGACTCCCCATACCGCGCGCTCGCACGCAAATATCTGCCCGACGGCGCGGGCGCGATCTTCACGTTCGGCTTGCGCGGGGGACGCGACGCGGGCCGCGCGTTCATCGAAGCGCTCGAGCTCTGGAGCCATCTCGCGAACGTCGGCGATGCGAAGTCGCTCGTCATCCATCCCGCCTCGACGACGCATCAGCAGCTCACGGACGACGAGATGCAGGCGAGCGGCGTGAAGCCCGAGATGATCCGGCTCTCCGTCGGCCTCGAAGATCCGGCCGACCTCATCTGGGATCTCGAGAACGGCCTGCGCGCCGCGAGCAAGATCGCAACCGTTCGCAGCGCGTGAGCGGTCGCGCCGGCGTGGTGACACGATGATCCTCGATACCGTCTCGGCGCGCCGCGCGCTCCTCGCCCGCTCGCATACCGTTGCGATCGTCGGCGCCTCACCGAAAGAGACGCGGCCGAGTTATTTCGTGTATTCCTATCTGCGGACGCGCGGAAAATACGACGTCGCCGCGATCAATCCGGGGATCGACGAGATCGACGGCCTGCGCTCGTATCGTTCGCTCGCGGCGTATGCGGCCGAGCGAGGCTCGCCCGACATCGTCGACGTGTTTCGCAAAGCCTCCGACACGCCGCAGGTCGTGCGCGATGCGATCGCCGTCGGCGCGAAAGCGATCTGGTTTCAATACGGCATCATCAACGAGGAAGCGATCGCGCTCGCCGACGCGGCGGGGATGGACGTCGTCGTCGATCGCTGCATCAAGGTCGAGTCGGCGCGCTTCGACGGCGGCCTCGCGATGGGCGGCCTCAACAGCGGCCTGATCTCCTCGCGCCGCGCGACGCCGCCCGCGGTAACGCCACGCGGTACGGTCGTTTCATGAATAGCATGCGGGCCGCCGTTCGTGTAGGCGCCGAGCGGACGTTTGCGGCGAGCGTCGATGAGGCGACGCTGGCGCTCGACGACGCGTTCCTGGACATCGTAGCGGATTGGGTTGCGGGCGGGATCGGCTGCGATGATGCGCACTTCGGCGAACTCGCGCTCGCGACGTATGCGTATCAAATCGAGCGCAATCGGCCGTACGCGGCGTATGCGGCCAGCTTCGGGTTCGATGCCGCTCACTCGCCGAAGACATGGCGCGAGATCCCGGCCGTACCGTCGAGCGCGTTCAAGGATGCGACGCTCGCGACGTTCGACGTCTCGCATGCCGAAGCGATCTTCCACACGAGCGGCACGACGGAGCAACGCGCGGGACGGCACTATCTCGAACGCGTCGCGCTCTACGACGCATCGCTGCTCGCGGGCTTCGATCGCTTCATGCTCGCGGACGGAGCGCGATTGCGCTACCTCAATCTCGTCCCGAACCCGCGTACGAAGCCGCATTCGTCGCTCGGCTATATGATGGGTCACGTCTCCGTCTTACGCGGCGATGGGAAGGCGGCGTACGTTCTCGACGATGACGCGGTCGACGTCGCGGGCTTCTCGCGCGCTTTGCAACAGGCGATCTCCGACGCACAGCCGGTCTGTATCGCGGGGACGGCGTTCGCGTTCGCCGTGCTGCTCGACGAGCTCGAAGTAACCGGCACGCATTTCGACGCGCCAACGGGATCGCGCGTCATGGAGACGGGCGGGTTTAAAGGTCGCGCGCGAGTCGTCGCACGCGACGAGCTCTACGCACGGCTCTCCGCGGCGCTCGGCGTCGCACACACGGCGATCGTCGCTGAGTACGGGATGACGGAACTCATCGGGCAATATTACGATGCGCCTGCAACGCGCGGCCCGGCCCCCCGTGCGAAAGCGTCGCCGCCGTGGCTGCGGCCGCCGGCTCGTCGGCCGACGATGCGACGCGCAAGCTCGACGTGCAGAGCGACGCCGCCGCGAGCGCCATGGCGCGGGTCGACGTGCTGAACCAGCAGATCTCGGCCTTGCGCCGCCAGCTCGCCGCCATCGAGGCCGCTCTCGGCGCCTCCGAATCGCGGGACCAGCAGGCCCAGGCCAAGATCGCGGATCTCGGCTCGCGCCTCAATGTGGCGCTC
>CAZZYZ010000077.1:0-13689 GCA_964658425.1 Vulcanimicrobiota bacterium
ATCGCCATGCGATCGCCGCTTTTCATTCTGCCGTCGCGAAACGTTACGCGAGGACGGCCGGCCCGGCCGCGAGATCGGGCGCGCGACCGCCGTGCTCTTCGACCCAGTGACATGCGACGACGTGATCCGGTCCGTACGCGGCGAGCGGCGGAACGTCGCTGCGACAGCGATCGAACGCGATCGGGCAGCGCGTGTGAAAGCGGCAACCGGCCGGCGGATTGACGGGCGAGGGGATATCGCCCGCCAGGATGATCCGCTTGCGCCGCGTCTCGACTCCGGGATCGGGGACGGGGATCGCGGAGAGCAGCGCTTGCGTGTACGGATGCATGGGGCGCTCGTACAGATCGTCGCGATTCGCGATCTCGACGATCTTCCCGACGTACATGACGGCCACGCGCGTCGAGATGTGGCGCACCACCGAGAGATCGTGCGCGATGAACAGGTACGTCAGGCCGAGCTGTTCTTGGAGATCTTGGAGCAGGTTGATGACCTGCGCTTGGATGGAGACGTCGAGCGCCGAGACCGGTTCGTCGGCGACGATGAATTTCGGATTGACCGCGAGCGCGCGCGCGATGCCGATGCGCTGGCGCTGACCGCCCGAGAATTCGTGCGGATAGCGATTCGCGTGATAGGGCTGCAGGCCGACGAGCCGCAGCAACTCCTGAACGCGCGTCGCTGCCGCTCGGCCGCGCGCGAGATCGTGGATGCGCAGCGGCTCGCCGACGATATCGCCGACCGTCATCCGCGGATTGAGCGATGCATACGGATCTTGGAAGATGATCTGCATCTCTTTGCGGAGCTTGCGGACGTCCTCGCGACCGAGCGCGCGGATATCGCGGCCCTCGAAGACGACCTCGCCCTGCGAGGCTTCGAGCAACCGCAGGATCACGCGCCCGGCGGTCGTTTTCCCCGAACCCGATTCGCCGACGAGGCCGAGCGTCTCGCCGCGTCCGATCGTGAAATCGATCCCGTCGACCGCTTTGACGTCGCCGACGTGGCGCGAGAAGACCCCCGCGTTGATCGGGAAATATTTCTTGAGACCGCGCACGTCGAGCAGCGGCTCGCTCATGCGGAGACCCCGTTGTCCGCGATCGGGGCGGCGTGCGCTCCGACGACCCCCGGCGAGATGGCACCGACGGCCGAATGCGCGACGTGCGGCGCGGAGGCGACCCCCGCAGGCCGCTCGCTCGCGGTTCGGTCGTCGTAGAGGACACAGCGCGCGATGTGGCCCTCGCCGAAATCGTAGAGCGGGACCGGCGAATCGCAGATCGGCATGCGATTCGCGCAGCGCGGCGCGAACGAGCAGCCCGGCGGCAAGCGGAGAAGGTTCGGCGGTTGACCTTCGATCGGGACGAGCCGCCGTTGCTCGCGATCGTCGAGGCGCGGCAGCGATGCGAGCAATCCGCGCGTGTACGGATGCTTCGGCCGTTCGAAGATCTGTCGCGCCGAGCCGTACTCGACGAGATTCCCGGCGTACATGACGAGCACGTTCTCGCACGTCTCCGCGACGACGCCGAGGTCGTGGGTGATCAGCACGATCGCGGAACCGAGGCGCCGCTGCATCTCGTTCATGAGCTCGATGATCTGCGCTTGGATCGTGACGTCGAGCGCCGTCGTCGGTTCGTCGGCGATGAGGACGGCGGGATCGCACGAGAGCGCCATCGCGATCATGATGCGCTGCCGCATGCCGCCCGAAAGCTGATGCGGATATTCGCGGACGCGCTTCTCCGGGAGCGGGATCCGCACGACGCGCAGCATGTCGATCGTCTTCGCGAGCGCGTCGCGTTTCGAGAGCCCGAGATGGAGGCGCACGGCTTCGGAGATCTGATCGCCGACGGTCAGCACCGGGTTGAGCGACGTCATCGGATCTTGGAAGATCATCGCGACGTCCTTACCGCGGATCTTGCGCATCTGGGCGGGCGACTTCCCGAGCAGATCCTCTCCGCGCAGCCTGATCGTGCCGCTCGCGATCTTACCGGGCGGCGACGGGATGAGCCCCATCACCGAGAGCGCGGTGACCGATTTTCCGGACCCGGATTCACCGACGATTCCGAGCGTCGACCCGCTGTCGACCGAATACGAGAGACCGTTCACCGCGCCGACGACTCCGTCGTCGCTCTTGAAGGTTACGCGGAGATCGTTGACCTCGAGCAGCGCCAATCTAGAAGCCGGCCAGGCTCGTGCAGAGTGCGAAAAAAACGAAGCCGACCGCGACGAACGTCGTGAGCCGCGCGAGCTGCTGATCGAACCCGAGCCGCGGACGATACGCGGCCTCGACGCGGCCGCCGATCGTGCCGGAGAGGCCCTCCTGCTTCGTCGTCTGGAACGCGAGCAAGACGATCAGTGCGATCGCGAACAGCAAGAACAGACCGGCGATGATGTGCGCGAGCCACGGCACGTTCTGCGCGAGCGCGGACTTGTGCGTATACTGCGCGTTCAGCTGTTGGAGCAGCTGCGGCGAGAGCGTCGCCGCGTTCGCCGGAAGCGTACCGGCAGCCGGGGTCGCAGCGGCGGCCGCGTGAGCGGCACCGAGCGGCGCCGGGGTCGCGACCGCGGCCGCGGCGAGAAGGGTTACTGACACGAGGACTCCGTTCGTTTCTGTGTGGGAAGGCGGATCAGCGGGTCGCGACCGGCTCCGCCGCTGCGCGGACGCGCACGGCGAGATGTTCGCCCGAGAGCCCGAACGAGGCGCGCTGCGTCGGCTGACGATCGTGCTGGATCAAGATCCCGGGGACGCCGATCCGCTCGAGCGTGACGCCGAGACCGCGATCGGTGATGACCTCCGAGACGGCCGATCCGAACCCGCCCGCGAGCGAGTGCTCTTCGAGGGTGATGAACGCGCGATGGGTCCGCGCGAGTTCGACGAGCAACTCCTCGTCGAGCGGGGCCGCGAAGCGCATGTTGACGACCGTCGGGCGCTCGCTCTCCGGCAATGCGTCGAACGCGTCGAGTGCGACGTCGCAGGTGTTGCCGAAGCCGAGCAGCGCGACGCCCGATCCGCGGCGGAGCACTTCGCCGCGGCCCTGGACGATCGGCGCCGGCGTATCGAGGTGATTGCCGTTCGAGTTGCCGCGCGGATACCGGATCGCGACGGGCGCTCCGAGCGCGAGCGCGTGTTCGAGCATCGGGCCGACTTCGGCTTCGATGCGCGGTGCCATGATCGTCATGAACGGCAGCGTCCGCAGGTAGGCGATATCGTACAGACCCATGTGGGTCGGGCCGTCGTCGCCGGCCACGCCCGCGCGATCCATGCAGAGCACGACCGGCAGATTCTGGATGACGATGTCGTGCACGATCTGGTCGTACGCGCGCTGCATGAACGTCGAATAGATCGCGACGACGGGCTTCATCCCGGCGGCCGCGGCGCCGGCCGCGAAGCAGACCGCGTGCGCTTCGGCGATCCCGACGTCGAAATATCGATCCGGATGCTTCTTCGCGAAGCGCTTCACTTGCGTACCATCGGGCATGGCGGCCGTGATCGCGATGATCCGGCGATCGCGATCGGCCGCGGTGACGAGCGCGTCGGCGAAAGACTCAGAGAACGTCGGGCGCGCGCTCGATTTGAACTCGATCTTCCCGTTCTCGAGTTCGAACGGCCCGACGCCGTGGAACGTGCGCTTGTCGAGCTCGGCCGGCTCGAAGCCCTTGCCCTTCACCGTGCGCACGTGCAGCAACACCGGGCCGCGAATCTTCCGCGCGTTCGAGAGCACGGTGCAGAGCGTGTCGTAATCGTGACCGTCGATCGGGCCGATGTAGCGGAAACCGAGCTCTTCGAAGATCACCGCCGCCTTCGGCTCGCTCGTCACGAAACGCATCCCGGCTTCTTCCGCCGTCGAGAGCGCCTTGCGCGCCGTCGCACCGAAGGGCACGTGCTCGAGGATATCCTTGACCGTCTCGCGCGCCGCGTTGAAGAGCGGCTTCGCGCGCAACGTGCCGAGATACTTATCCATCGTGCCGACGTTCGGCGCGATCGACATCTCGTTATCGTTGAGGATGACGATGAAGTTCGTCTTGAGTTGGCCCGCGTTGTTGATCGCTTCGTAGGCGAGGCCGCCCGAGAGCGCACCGTCGCCGATGATCGCGACGACCGATTCGTCGCGGCCGCTGAGATCGCGCGCCTGCGCCATGCCGAGGGCGGCTGAGATCGACGTCGACGCGTGGCCGGCACCGAACGCATCGTATTCGGATTCGCTGCGCATCGCGAAACCGCTGAGGCCGCCGCCCTTGCGGATCGTCATGATCCGATCGGCGCGGCCGGTCAGCATCTTGTGCACGTAGATCTGATGGCTGACGTCCCAAACGATCTTGTCCTTGGGCGCATCGAAGATCTTGTGCAGGGCCAGCGTCAACTCGACGACCCCGAGATTGGGACCGAGATGACCGCCGTTTTTCGAACACGTCTCGACCAGTTGCTCGCGTATCTCGCCTGCGAGCGTATCGACATCGGCACGCGGCAACGCTTTGAGATCGGCTGGCGACGTGATGCGGTCGATGAGCATCGGTCCTTCTTAGACACCCGCGCGAGCGGGCCATTCTTCGCGCCTCGTACGACGAGCGGCGAAGGGCCGGGGAATCGGCTCGGTGCACACTCGGGCGATGGAGCCGCTGAAGATCGCCCCGGCGACCGTTCGAGCGTTGCCCGGCCGGAAGCGCCGCGTGTTGACCGATCTCGCACGCATCTTCTCGACGATCTTCAACCCGTTCCTGACCGCACTCGCGCTGTTCGTCGTCATCGCGCACGAGACCGCGACGCCGCGCGTGAGTTTCTGGCTGCTGCTCGCGGGGAGCACGCTCTTTACGTCGGTCGGCCCGATGATCTACGTGCTCTGGCTCTACAGCACGGGCCGGATCGCCGATCTCGACATGTCGGTGCGTAGCGAACGCGAGCGCGTGTTCGGCGTCTTCGTCATCTTCTACGGGCTCGGAACGCTCGCGATGTGGTCGATCCACGCGCCGCCGCTCATGACGGCCGCGCTCGCCGGCTACACGACGGCCTCGCTCGTCGTGCAATACATCACGCGTTACTGGAAGATCTCGACGCACGCACTCGGCGTCACCGCGCCGCTCGTCGTGCTGATCTATCTCTATCACGCGCAGCCGCTGCCGTTCCTCGTGCTCATCCCGCTCGTCGGCTGGTCGCGCGTCTGGTTACGCGCGCACACGGTCCTGCAAGTCGTCGCCGGCACCGCCCTCGGCGCCGTCTCCGTGCTCGTCTACCTTCGCGTCTTCAAACTCGTGTAGCGGGGGAGGCCCCGCCTTCGCGTGCTGGGGTTAGGGCTTGGCGATTAGCGAGACGTCGGCTCGGGTGAAGGTCGCGTTTGGGTCGGGGCCGAGGACGCGTTCGACGGCGGTACGGTAGGGCGCGAGGTCGCCCGTCGTTGCGAAGAGCGTCGCGCCGGAGCCGCGTTCGCCGCCGCGTTCGGAGACGTATTCGTACGCGCGCCGCGCTTGTGCGAACGCGGGATCGAAGCGCCGCACGTGCGGACCGAGGACGGCCGCGAACTCGGCGTCGAGCAGCGGATAATGCGTGCACGCGAGGACGACCGCTTCGACCTCCGGCGGCAGCGTCTCGCACGCTTCCTCGACGGCGGCGCGGGCGACCGGTCCCGTCGTCGTCCCGGCCTCGACGAGCGGGACCAGCCGCGGCGCGCCGACTTCGCGAACGCTCGCCCTCGGGACGAGCACCCGGATCGCGCGGCCGTAGGCGCCCGAATTCACCGTCGCGGCCGTCGCGACGACGCCGATTCGCGAAACGCCGCTCGCGGCGACGTCTTCGGCCGCGGCGGCGATGATATCGAGGAACGTCGCGGCGGACGGCGGCCAACCGCGCTCGGCCGCGACGGCACACGACGTATTGCAGCCCATCACGATCGCATCGACGGCGTGACTCTCGAGAAAACGAACGTTCTCGGCGAGCAACCGTTCGAGATCTGCGGAGCTGCGATCGCCGTACGGCACGTGCGCTTGATCGGCGAGATAGACGATGTCCTCGAACGGCAAACGCGCGCGAACGTGCCGCAGGACCGTGAGGCCGCCGAGCCCGGAATCGAAGATTCCGAGGATCGCTATTGCCCGTCCGGCGGCATCGCGTTCGACGAGAGCGGCTGCGATGTCGGGGTCTGCGTGTAATCGCCGACGCCGTCGGCGACGGCGAGCGCGAGCCGCTGCAAGAACGCTTCCGAACGCAGATACCCCGCATCGACCGGATTGGAGAGGAACGCCGATTCGATCAAGACGGCCGGCATCGACGCGTGACGGATGACGTAGTAATTCTCGTGGATGACGCCGTCGTCTTTCGTCGGGAGCGTCGATGCGAGACGCGCGTGGATCGCATTCGCGAAGCCGATCGAATCCGGTTTGTAATAGTACGTCGTCGTCCCGTGCGGCCCGCTCGTGACGAACGCGTTACTATGGATGCTGATGAAGAGCCGGGCACCGGCGGCGTTCGCGATGTCGTCGCGTGCCTGCAATTCATCGCGGCCCGAATCGTTGGGGCGATAGACGTCGACATCGGTCTCGCGCGTCATCCGCACGTTCCAACCGCGAGCCACGAGAATCGTTCGCAACCGCTTCGCCATGTCGAGATTGAGCGCTTTCTCCGAGAGACCGTTGTGCTGCGAGCCCGCATCGCTGCCGCCGTGGCCCGGATCGATGACGATCAGCCGCGCGTCGAGCGGGCCGTTCGCAACCGGGGCGGGGCCGAACTTCCAACCGGCCGGCGCGAGTGCGATCGGAACCGGAGCGCCGACGGGCGAGATCACGCTCCCGAACGGCGGGGCGGCGAGCGAGACGAGTTGGCCGCCCTGCAGCTGGCCGTATCCGACGCGCTGCGGCGCCGGATCGTCGGTATCGTCGACGGCGATCGCGAAACCGCCGGACTCGGCGGAGAGCGCGATCGTCCGCGGGCTCGGCATCGTCAGCGCGATACGCACGGTCGGCTGACGATCGTGCGGCCCGACGAAGCTCTTGAGCCGCATCGTGACGATCGCCGGGACGTTGAGCGGCACGTCCTGCGACGGGATCACGAGCGTCGCGGGCTTCACGTCGACGTACCAGCGATTGTCGGTGAGACGATGCCATTCGTACGTCGTATCGCCCGTCACCGCGACGTGGACCGTCGCGGCGTCGCCGGAGGGATCGGTTTTGAAACCCGTGATGTTCGCGGGCGGCCCGTTCGGGACCGGGCTCGCGGCCGAGGCCGCCGCGCCGATCGGATCCGCGGGAGAACCCTCGGACGGCGGCGTGACGGGCGGCGGCGTCGGCGCGAGGGCGAGCGCGGGCGTCGGCACGGGCGCGGGCGTCGCGCGCGCGATCGAGGTGCGCGAGACTCGCGCGAGCGGCGCGCTCTGCGCCGGGAACGGCGTGCCGTCGAGCGCGACGCCCGCGGGCGCGAAGGAGATCGAGATCGAGTTGCGCGTCTGCGCGGCGAGGACGTACGTCGATCCCGCGATCGCCTCGATATCGACCGTCGTCGACGGATTGCGCGCCGATCCGTCGACCGTGAGCGTGACGTCCTTGAGCGACGCGCTCGATACGTCGCGCTCGTGATCGAGCGACGTCCCGACGCCGCCGAGCGAGAGGATCAGGTGCGGATCGTTCGCCGCGCTCATGCGCTTGAAGCGCAGCGCGGTCGCGGTACGCAGGGTGAGCGTCGTGATCTGATTCTGCGACCGCACGTCGATCGATCCGAGCTGCGGCTGCAGCACGACGTCGCCCGCGTCGGGGACGGCATCGATCGCGAGCGCCCGCGCGAGCGCGACGAACGGCAAGAACGTGCTGCGCCCGCTGACGTACGGCGCGAACGGCGCGACGTGCGTGACGCCGTCGACCGTATATTGGGCGTCGCCGAGCGAAAACGAGATCGTGCGGCGATCGTTGGACGTCACGACGATATAATTTTGACCCGCCTGCGATGCGATCGTCGCGCCGGCGGTCGCGAGGAATCGCTCGAGCCCCGAATCGTCGGTCGCGACGGCGACATCCGCGCCGCGTGTCTGCGCGCGATCGAACACGATGCTCGTTCCGCCGAACCAGTACGTCGGGATCGCGGGCTCGGCCGCGACCGCCGGCCGCGCGACGGCGAGCGCGAGCAGCACGGCGAGGACGCAGCCGAACGCGCGATTACCAGCTGTGAGGCGTGAGCGGTTCGTCGAGCTCAAGGTGACCTCCGGGGAGCGTGGCGACGCGCGCGCCGTCGATACGAACGCGTACGGCCTTGATGCCGGGCAGCGCCGTCATGGTGTAGACGAGCGACTTGAACTCGCCGTCCTCGGCGAGACTTCCATCCTGTTTGCCCGAGATCGCTCCGCCGAGATCGACGTTCGCGGTCGCATCGGCAACGCGCACGGAACGTACGAACGTTCCGCTCGGGAAACGCACCGCTTCGATCTGCGGCGGGGGACCGGCGACCGCTTGCGTCGCCGCGTAGAACGCAACGCTCGCGGCGTCGTGCGCCGGACCGAGCGAAACGTTCCAATGCGTGAGCGTCGACCCGTCGCCCTTAACGTAATAGACGGCGACCGAATGCGAAGCCCGAGGCGCGTGCCGAGCGAAGACTCGATAACCGACGAATGCCGCAATGGCGAGGACCGCGACGACGCCGATAGCGCGAAGCGATTTCATTGTCGGCGAGCGTTCGCGGCCCGAACGCTCGGCTACTGCAGATATTTCTCGACGGTATCGGCCGAACGCAGATGCGCGCGATCCTCGTCCTGATCGAACTCGGCGCGAGCCCGGCGTTGGCGCAAGAGATCGTAATAGCGATCGAGTTGCACGTCGATCTCGCCGAGACGCGCGCGCTCGGTATCGTCGAGCTTTACGCCGTCGGCCTTCTCGAGCAACGCGTGCTCTTCGGCGACGAGCGCCTCGATGTGGGCTTGTGCGTCGTTCGCGCTCACGAGCGTCCCTCGCTTGCGGCGTCGCTCGGGGCCGACTCGAGATCGGCCGGGTCCGTGACGGTCAGAATCTCTTGCTGCCGGATCATGCCGGTATCATCCGCCGCGAGGACTTCGTCGCGCAGGTCCGCGACAACGTCCTCCCGGGTCGATCGTTCGTCTTGCATGGTGCGCTCGTACCCGGCTCGTCGCGGGATATTACCGAGCCGCATCTCCGGTCGGTCCCTCGGCGACGACTTGGCCGTAATTGAGCAGCGCGACGAGCGCACCGCCGCCGATGCAATTGCCGATGAAGACCGGCAGTAAGAACTTCGCGAGGTAGTCGACGAACGAGATGCCGCCCGTCGCGACGACATAGAAGACCTCGACCGAGCCCGCGATGATGTGCGAGAGCGAGCCGAGCCCGACGGCGTACGTGATGATGATGATGACGATCACCCGGCTCTTGTCCGCGCCCGGAAGGAGCCACACCATCAGCGCGACGAGCCAGCCGGCCGTGATCCCACGCACGACGATCGTTCCGAAATCCGGCTTCGCGGCCTCGAGCCCCATCTTCATGAACGTCGCGCGGACCTCGTCCGAGAAGATCGCCGAGTGGCCGACGGCATACGAGAACAGAAATGCGCCGACGAGGTTCATGAGGAGGACGATCGCCCATAGCCGCGCGACCTTGACGAGCGTTCGGCGCTTGTGCGGGCTGTCCAGGAGCGGCAGGATCGCGGTGACGGTGTTCTCGGTGAAGAGCTGTTGGCGCCCGAGTACGACGATGAGGAACCCGAGCGTGTACCCGAGACTATCGACGAGCGGCGCCCATTTCGCCTCGGGCAAGAGCGAGCGGAGCAGTCCCTCACCGACCATCGAGAAGCCCATCGAGAGGCCCGCCGCAAGGCCCGAGAGGACGAGCGAGAGCACCGGACGATTGAGTTCGATCTCGCCCTCGCGGCGGACCGTCTCGAAGACCACGGCGGCTCGCGGCGCACCCCGCTCTTCGACGTCGTCTTTTTCTTTCGACGTCAGATCGACGGTTTGGCCGTGCCGTTCGTGCTCCGAATCGCTCATGTCGCGCGACGTACTTGCTGCGGCGCTCGCGAACCTATCGCCGCGAGAACGCCCCGGAATCGGGTAAGGCGAAGCGGATGGGGCCACGGATCTACAATCTTTTGCCGACCCTCGTGGGAAGCGCGGCCGCATGGTCGACGCATCTCCCGCGTATCGCCGCGATGCGCTTCGACTGGGTTTTCGTCAACCCGTTCCACGAGACGGGCGGCTCGGGAAGTCTTTACGCGGTCGCCGATTATTACGCGCTCGCCGCGTTCGTGCGCGGTGACGACTCGCGTTCGGATGCCGAGATCGTCGCGGCGTTCACGCGCGCCGCAGCGAAGCGCGAGCTCTCGGTGATGATGGATCTCGTCATCAATCATACGGCCGACGACTCGCCGCTCACGCGCGAACACCCGCAGTGGTATCGTCGCGACGACGCGGGCGCGATCGTCGCACCCTCGGCCATCGATCAGGACGATCCGACGAACGTCACCGTCTGGGGCGATCTCGCCGAACTCGATTACGGCGATCGGCCGGAGCGCGACGAACTCGTGCGCTACTTCTGCGACGTCGCCGTGCACTACGCGAAGCTCGGCGTGCGCGGTTTCCGCTGCGACGCCGCCTACAAGGTGCCGGGTACGGTCTGGTCCGAGATCATCGCTGCGGTGCGCGCGGTTCGGCCCGATGCCTACTTCGCGGCCGAGACGCTCGGCTGCACGCCGGGCGAGATCCGACGGCTCGACGGGGCGGGATTCGATGCGCTCTTCAATAGTTCGAAGTACTGGGATTTCCGAGCGCCGTGGCTGCTCGAACAGTACGCGACGGGGCGCGAGATCGCGCCGTCGATCGCCTTTCCCGAAAGTCACGATACGCCGCGCGTCGCGAGCGATTTCTCGCCGACCGACGCTCGCGCGATCGAGCACGAGTACCGGTTCCGCTATCTGTTCGCGGCGTTTTTCTCCGCCGGCGTGATGATGCCGATGGGCTACGAATTCGGATTTCGCACGTCGTTCGACGTCGTGCGGACGCAGCCGAGCGATTGGGAGAAGCCGGCCTTCGACATCTCGACGTTCATCGCCGAGACGAACGCGATGAAAGCCGAGACGTCCGCGCTCGGTGCGGAGGGGACGCAGCGTGCGGTGCCGCTCGCATCCGGCGCGATCGCGCTCGTGCGCGACGGCGGCTCGGGCGGCGACGCCGTCGCGATCGTCAACCCGGGTGCGGCGCCCGTTTCGATCGCCGGCTTCGACGTGGCGCGGCTCGTCGGAGAATCGGTGCGCGACGTGACGCCGAAGCATCGCTCGCGCGAACTCGATCTCGCCGCGAAGATCGATCTCGGAGCGCGCGAGATCCGCGTCTTCGCGGCGACGAACGGAAAGCCGCAGCGCGTACGAACCGGTGCGACGCCCGATCCGCGGCTCGAAGCACGCGCGGTGGTGATCGAGGACATTGCACCGCAACTCGACGGCGGGACGCACGCGATCAAACGCGTCGTCGGCGATACGGTCGAGGTGACGGCGACCATCTTTCGCGACGGTCACGACGGCGTCGATGCGGCGCTGCTGTTTCGCCCGGTCGGCTCGTCGTTCTGGCGCGAGACGCCGCTCGAATACGTCGAGAACGATGCGTTCGCGGGCTCGTTTCCGCTCGACCGGATCGGCGCGTACGAGTACACGATCGAAGCGTGGCCCGATCTGTTCGGGACGTGGCATCACTTTACGGAGGTCAAGCACGCGGCGGAACAGCCGATCGATCTCGAGTTGCGCGAAGGCCGCGATCTGCTCGAGGGCGCGCGATCGCGCGCGCGTGGAGCGCTACGCGACGAGCTCGAAGCGCTCGCCCGCGCCTTCGACCGGACCTCCGATGCGAGCGAACGCGCGAAACTGATGCTCGCGCCCGAGACGCTCGCCCTCGTGCGGCGCGCGCCCGATCGCGCGCCGGCAACGCGTTACGCGCCCGTCTTGCCGGCCTACGCCGACCGCCGCGCGGGGGCGTTCGCCGCATGGTACGAGTTCTTTCCGCGATCGGCCGGGTCGGAGCCGGGCGTTCACGGCACGCTGGCGGACGCCGCGGCGCGCTTACCTGCGGTGCGGCGGATGGGCTTCGACGTCGTCTACCTGCCGCCGATCCATCCGATCGGTCACGCCTTTCGCAAAGGCAAGAACAACACGCTCGACGCCGGTCCGGACGATCCCGGCAGCCCGTGGGCGATCGGCAACGAGGACGGCGGCCATACGGCGATCGAGCCCAAGCTCGGGACGCTCGACGATTTCGCGGCGTTCGTCGCGGCGGCGAAGGCGAACAATCTCGAAGTCGCGATCGATTACGCACTGCAGTGTTCGCCCGATCACCCCTACGTCAAAGAGCATCCGGAGTGGTTCACGATCCGGCCGGACGGCACGATCAAATACGCCGAGAACCCGCCGAAAAAATATCAGGACATCGTCAACTTCGAGTGGTTCGGGCCGCACGCGCCCGCGCTTTGGAACGAGCTGCGCGACGTGGTCGAATTCTGGATCGCGCGCGGCGTCACGACGTTCCGGGTCGACAATCCGCATACGAAACCGTTCGCGTTTTGGAAGTGGATGATCGCGGACGTGCAGAGCCGCCGGCCCGAGATCGTCTTTCTCGCGGAAGCGTTCACGCGCCCGGCCGTCGCGTACGAACTCGCGAAGGGCGGGTTCACGCAGAACTACACCTACTTCACGTGGCGCAATACGAAGGCCGAGCTGACCGCCTACCTCACCGAGCTCACGACGACCGCAGCGGCGGAGTTCTTTCGGCCGAACTTCTTCGCAAATACGCCGGATATTTTACCGCCGTACCTTCAGACGGGCGGCCGACCCGCGTTCGCGATCCGGCTCGTGCTCGCCGCGACGCTTTCGAGCGTCTACGGCATCTACAGCGGCTACGAGCTCGCGGAGAACGCGGGCCTGCCCGGCCGTGAGGAGTATCTCGACTCGGAGAAGTACGAAATTCGCGTGCGCGACTACGACGTCCCGGAATCGCTCGCTCCCGAGATCGCGCTCATCAATGCGATCCGTCGCGAGAATCCGGCGTTGCACGATTGGCGCAACGTTCGCTTCTATCGCGCGGACGACGACAACGTGCTCTTCTACGGTAAGCGCTCGGGGACGAACGTGCTGCTCATCGCGGTGAGCCTCGACCCGTTCTCCGTACGCGAGACGACGCTGTGGTTCCCGACGGGCGACCTCGGGCTCGCCGACGGCGATACGTTCGAGGTGGAAGAGCTCTTGAGTCGCGGCGCAAAAGAGACGCGGCGCGGTTCGCCCCACGGCATCCGCCTCGACCCGCGGCGCAATCCCGCCGCAATTTACCGCTTGACCTTGCCGGCCACGCCGGCAATGACGTAAGGAACATCGAGTGCTCGAAGGCGACAAGTTGTGGTTCAAGGACGCGGTCATCTACCAGGTCCACGTCAAGGCGTTCTTCGATGCGAACGACGACGGCGTCGGCGATTTTCGCGGTCTCACCGAGAAGCTCGATTACATCAAGAATCTCGGCGCGACGTGCGTTTGGCTCTTGCCCTTCTTCCCCTCGCCGATGCGCGACGACGGTTACGACATCGCGGATTATCGCAACGTCAATCCGGCGTTCGGGACGACGCACGATTTCCGGCAATTCGTCAAAGCGGCACACGATCGCGGCTTACGCGTTCTGATCGAGCTCGTCGTCAACCACACCTCCGATCAGCATCCGTGGTTCCAGCGCGCGCGTAACGCGAAGAAGGGTT
>CAZZYZ010000078.1:0-13121 GCA_964658425.1 Vulcanimicrobiota bacterium
ATACCAATACCAGTATGCGGCGGCGCGGAGCAACATCGCCGACAAGGTATCACCGGGGTCGAGCGATGTCAACGGGGGCCGCGTCACGTCGTCGCCGCGCCATGTCTTCGCAAAAAGGAAAAACCGGCTCGAAGCGCCGGCAAAATCGGGAAATTCGTCTCGACTCTAGGCCGCGAAGGCGTGAGAGGGCGTGGCCGGAAGCGGAGGCGCCCGGCCGCCGCATTGCCGGACGTGCGGACCTTGTGCCCGCGCGATCCCGTATTCTTCGGTGCGACGTCGAAACGTCGCGGTCGCTTCCCGGCCGAGCAGCGCGACGTACGCGGCTGCAATCGCGAGGAGGGCTGCCAGAGCCGTAAGCGCTCCGCGCATCGCGGAACCGAAAATCTTGAGTGTCGCGAAGCAGAGCGCTCCATGCACGAGCAGGCTCAACGCGACCGGACCGCCGAGCCACGACGCGCCGTTCGTGACGTGGGTACCGATCAGCAACAGCGACTCGACGTGCTCCATCGCGTAGAGCGCCGCGAGTTGCGCGGCGAACACGGCCGGAAACGAGCGCATCGGCGAGCGCGCGAGCGTATCGCGAGCGAGGGCCGCAACCCAGTCGTCGCCCGGCTCGCGTGCGCGATCGAGCGATCCGAGCAGGCTCGCGACGATCGCGACCACGACGATCGCGAGCCCGGCGGCGAGCGCCGGGATGACGCTCGTATGCACGTTATCGTGAAAGCCCGGACCGAAAAGCCCCGTATTCGAGACGCTTTCGACCAGGGGGTCGCCGAGCGCCGCCGCGATCAGCGCGGCGGCACCGAGCGAACACGCACGGAGCATAGGCATCGTCGACACCACACGCTCGCCTTCTCTCGGACCTCCGCCGAACCTGCGCTTTCTGGAAGAAATCGCGAAAGATGTCGGTGCCGGGCGGCGAGATCTTTCTCAGGAGAGCGGGATCGGCTTCGTGTTCGTCTCGATGACGCTCGTCGTATACGCCGCCTCGTGCAGCTTCGTCACGATCGTCTCGACGTGGGCGAGCGACCGCGCTTCGAACGAGATATCGAGCTCCGCGTTCTTCGACGAAACGTCCAGAAAGTGGCGCTGATGCGTGACGTCGAGGATATTCGCGCCCGACTCGCCGATCAGGCGCGCGACGTCGGCGAGAACGCCCGGCCGGTCGTTGATCGCGACGCGCAGCCGCACGACGCGGCCCTCGTGCAACCGCACGCGCGCGATGACGTTCGCGAGCAAACCCGTATCGATGTTCCCACCGCAGATCAACAAGCCGACGCGCCGACCTTCGAAGCGTTTGCGGTCGGCGAGCAGCGCCGCGAGCGGGGTCGCGCCGGCGCCCTCGGCCAGCAGTTTTTCTTCTTCGAGCAACAGATGGATCGCGCGTTCGATCGCCTGCTCCGAGACGAGGACGACGTCATCGACCAACTCGTTCGCGATCGCGAGCGGCACGGCGCCGATCGATTTGACCGCGATCCCTTCGGCGACCGTCTGGCCGCCGTGGACGATCGGTAGGCCGTTGCGGATCTGATAGAACGTCGGATAGAGCTGCGTCTGCACCCCGACGATCTCGATATCGGGCCGCATCGCTTTCGCCGCGACCGCGATCCCGGAGATCAGCCCGCCGCCGCCGATCGGCACGACGATCACGTCGAGATCGGGGACGTCCTGCAGAAGCTCGAGTCCCGCCGTCCCCTGACCCGCGACGATACGCGCATCATCGTAGGGGTGGATCACCGTCAGATCTTCGCGCGCCGCGATCTCGATCGCGCGTATGCCGGAGTCGGCGAGATTCTCGCCCGAGAGCACGATGCGCGCGCCGAACTGCTCCGTTCGCCGAATCTTCGTGAACGGCGTCGTCTCGGGCATGACGATCGTCGCCGGGATGCCGAGCGTCTTCGCCATGTACGCGACGGCCTGCGCGTGATTGCCGGCCGACATCGCGATCACGCCGCGCCGCCGTTCGTCCGCATCGAGCTGCAGCATCCGATTCGCCGCGCCGCGATCCTTGAACGACCCGGTGCGCTGGAACGTCTCGAGTTTGAGCGTCACGCGCGCGCCCGTGAACTCCGAGAGCGAGGCCGCGTAGGCCGCGGGCGTGCGGACGGTCGACGCTGCGATCCGCTCGGCGGCGGCCTCTATATCGGTGAGCGTGACCGTACTCATCCGCGTTCGCTACGAGAGCGAACGGCCGAGTGCCTCGCCGAGCGCCGCGCGCAGCGCCTCGACGTAGCGCGGCTGGCCCGCCTCGATTGCGGAGACGACCACGTAATCGAATTTGCCGTCGGGTCGCGGCGCGAGCGAGTAGTTGGGCTCGGGCCGCGTCGCGAGGCCACGCGTCCGCCAGCGCGGGTCGATGCGGTCGAAGGCGGCATCGATCGCGGCACGCGCTTCTTCGATCGTCATCGCGCGTGTCGTACACCGCGCGCCCCGCGCCGCCCCGCTCCCGAGACGGAGCGCGGCGCCGAGCGTCAAAGGCACGTGACCCGCCGATGATACGACGACTCCGCGCCTCTTGGAAGATTCGAGCCCACCCCGTTTCGTGGATTATGCTCCTCGCGACGACGGGGGCGATCCTCGTCACGTCCGTCGATCGGCAGATTCTGCCCGCGGTTCTGCCCGCCGTCATGAAGCAGTTCCATCTCACGACATCGCAGGGCGGTTTGATCACGTCGCTCTCGTTCTTCGGGGTTTTTCTCGGCGCGCTCGTGCTCGGCGGTTTCGGTGACGTGCTCGGCAAGGCCGATCGGCGCGCGTGGTCGTGGACGATCACCATGGCCGTCGCGACGGTCGCGAGCCTCGCCACGGCCTTCACGAACGGTCTCGGTGCGTTCGCGCTGCTGCGCGTCATCATGGGGATCGGCACGGGCGGCATGGAGCCCGTCAACGTCGCGCTCATCGCCGATTGGTGGCAGAAAGAAGATCGCGGCTTCGCGGTCGGCGTGCACCACACGGGCTTCCCGATCGGGCAATTCGTCGGGCCGGTCCTCATCGGGCTCGTGCTCGCGCACGGCTCGTGGGAGTCGAGTTTTCTGCTCGTGCCGCTCGTCGCGATCCCGGTCGTCGTCCTGCAGAACGTCGTCGCGCGCAAACGTAATCTAGAGCGTGCCGATGCGTGGATGCACGCGAACGATCTCACGCCGACGGTCGAACCGGATCAGCGCCTCGATCGCGAGAGTCCGTTCAAAGGGATGCGCGACGCGCTTCGCAATCGCAACGTCGTCCTCGCGACGATCATCAATTTTCTCTTCATCTGCGGCGAGGCGGGGACGGTCACGTTCCTGACCCTGCAGCTCACGCGCGACGCGCATTTGCCGCTCGCGACGGCGGTCGTCGTGTCGGGCGCTTCCGGTCTCACCGGGTGGATGGGGCAGGTCGTTTGGGGTCGCGTCTCCGATCGCATCGGGCGGCGCGTGACGCTCGGCATCCTCGCCGTCGGCTGGGTCGTAACGATGCTCTCGTGCATCTTCATTCACAACCTTACGAGTGCGTGGCTCGTGTTGCTCGGTTGGGGCATCGTCCGCAATGCCGGCTCGCCCGTGCTCTACGCGCTCTGCCTCGACTCGCTGCCCGAAGGCGCGTCGTCGGCGCTCGGCCTGACGATCGGCATCTCGTTCGGACTCTCGGGCGTCGTCATCCCGCCGATCTCCGGCTGGATCATCGAGCACTACGGGTTCGCATTCAATTACGTGATGCTCGCCGCGCTCGGCGGCCTCTCGCTCGTCCCGATCACGTATCTGCGCGAAACGGTCCGCACCCGAATCTCGACGGAAGTCGTTCCCGCGACGTAGCCCACGTCTCTCATCTTGGCCGCCAAGGCGCGGCCCTTCGGAGTGCCGAGAAAGAGGAGCGTCCCAAGGCACGCTGATGTTCGTAGATTCGTAAGTCCGGAATCCTTCGAATCCATGACGTTACGACCTCGACGAGCGCGAAAATCCCATTTTGTACGCAGTGATTGACACAGACGCGATTATGTATTAGCTATACGGTACAATGACAGCCGAACTTCTTCTCCGCTGCTTCATGGTCGCGTACCTCATTGCGTATGGGATGTGGCTGATTTGGCTCGGCGAGTGCTTCGGTACGCCGCGCGCGGCGCTCGGCTCGCTCTGTTGCGGCCCGACCGTCGAAGCAGCGCGATTACGAGACGCGCTCGACGTTCGCATTGGCGACGAATCTCCGGCCGGCAATAGCGGCGTGATCGCGGGCGTCGCGTCGATCGTCTTAGCCCTTACGGTCGCGATCGGCATGTGGCCGCAGGCGGCGTTCGCGATCGAATCGTGTCTGACGGTGCTCGTCCTCGCATCTCGCTATTCGACGTTTCGTAACCGTAGCGGGCGGCGAGTGGCCCTGCTCGAGCGTCGGGAGATCGCGAGCTCGACGCCGTGGGTTCTGGTCGCGCTCGCCTCGCTCGCATCGCTCTCACTCGCGACGTACGCGTCGTCGAACGCGATGGAAACGGCCGTCGCTATCGGAACGATCGCCATCGCACTTGCAGCGATCGCCTTCGCAATACGCATCGCGAAATCACCGTCACGCTTATCGGACCGGGATCCCGCGGCCGAACGGATCGTCGATCGCCGCTTGAGAACGTATCAAGCCGCAGCCATGCTCGTCTACGCGACCACGCCCGCGTTCGTCTTTACCGCATTCTCGCCTTACGAAAATTCAACCGCGCAAACCGTAAGCCGAATTCTTTGCTTGATTGCCGTCGCAGGTTCGTCATTCTGGCTCGTGCGTTCGTGCTCGCGAAAACTCAGCACGGTCGAAACGTTGAGCTTGTCGCAATGACCGACTCCGCGATCCTCGTCGACACGTCTTCCCCGGTACCGCCGAACGAACAGATCTTCGAGCAATTACGCGCGTCGATCCAGCGCGAGGCGCTCGCCGGCGGCGCACTGCTGCCGACGGTCAGGCAACTCGCCGAAGACCTCGGCGTCGCACCGAATACCGTCGCGCGCGCATATCTCGCGCTCGCGGAGCAGGGGTGGATCGAAAGCGATCGGCGCCGCGGCTCGCGCGTCGTCGGTCGTATCCCGAGCGCCACACGAGGTACGCGCGCGAGACTGCTACGTGAAGCGCTCGCTGCGTGCATACGAGTGCTTCGATCGCGTGGCTATACGCAACCGGAGATAGCCAGCGAATTTACCCGCTGCATCGGCTCGTAATCGATGCGGCAGATTCGAGTTACCGACGAATGACGATTTCGTTCCGAAGGCGCGGGCTTCTCCGGTGCGGACATTCTGCGGACGCAACTCGCAACACGGCTGAGCTCGCAACCCGAACTAGCCGCAAACGTGGAAAGGATCATCAGTTCGCTTCAAACCGGGAAGATTATCGCAGTAGACGAACGACCGAAACCGCTATTAGCGCTGTCCGCCCCTTCGGTTCAGCCCTATCTCATCTCATATTTTAAGTACGACCCGCGCATCGAAATCGCGAAGATCAAGAGTGCGACGACCATCGTGCAGGGAACCCACGACGTCCAAGTCCCGATCGAAAACGGAAAAGCATTAGCCGCGGCTCAACCCGCCGCTTCGTTCGTGATGATCGACGGGATGACGCACGTCCTCTCCGAGGACGCGGGGACCACCCTCGCCGAACAAATCGGCGGCGCATACGCCGACGCGAGCCGCCCAATCGATGCGACGCTCGTTCGGCGGCTCGTAACGATGGAAACGACGTAATGCCGGGTCGCTTTACCTCTTGAGATGGGCGCGTTTGACGAGCGACGCGCGTTTCCGATCGATATATTCGTTCGTTAACGGGAGGCGAAACTCGGTCAATCCCCTGGCCACCGAATAGATGACGTCCTTTTTCAAGAGTCGCGCACGAATGGAACTCAAGGCCGACGACGCCTCGCCCAGCGCCTCCGAAACTTCTTCGGAGTGATGCGCGCCCGGGCCCAATTCGTGTAGCGCGAGCACGTAGCGAGCCTCACGCGGCGTCAACTGCTCGAACGTCCGATCGTAGACGCTCTCATCGAGCATCCGTTGGACGCCCGGCGCGACACTGGATACGTCGTCTTCCGTAACGACGTTTCCGCGATGCCGGAGCCAGGACGCCGATGCGAACTCTTGCAAAAAATACGGATAGCCGAGACTGCGCCGATACACGGCTTCGAGTGCAGCAGGCTCCCACGTGACGCCGAGCCCGCGTGCCGGCACGTCGATCGCTTCGAACGTCTCGTTTCGACTCAATAACTCCAAGCGGAAGTACGCCCATCGTTCGGTATACGTTCGTACGTTCTTCAAAACTGAGCCGCTGTGCGGAAGGCCGGCCCCGATAAAGACGACCGGCCGATCGGTTCCCGCCGTTTGATGGACGACGCGAATGATCCGTAAGAGATCGGTCGAGGGACTCTCCTGAATCTCATCGAGCCCGATGAGAAAAAATCGGCCTTCTCGATGCAGTTGATCGTTGAGCAGATGGAGAGTTTCTTCGAGCGAATCGTCCGCTCGAACGTCATCCGCAGTCGTTCCATCCGAACCCTCGATGGCGAAACTCCCGGCATCGTGCGGCAGGTCGTAGCTCAATTTCGGGAGGCGCTCGATGAGGCGCGCGATCGCATTATTCAATCGCTTCGGAAATGAGGCCGACGCCGTAAGCGACGTGCCGAGCTCCCGCCGCATGACGTCTGCAAAGCGTAGCGACCGATCCGCCTCGCCGACGATCGCCAGTCCGCCCGCCGCCACGGCGTCTCGCGCGACCCGGCGCAAGAGTGCGGTCTTCCCCATCCCACGAAGCCCCGTGAATACCAAGGGGTTCGGCGGTTCGAAAGCCCGCCCCATGTCGATCGCATAGTGGGCCGCTCCGAGCTCGCCGGAGCGACCGGCGAGTTCGGGAGGTTCGCTCCCCGGAGCGGTTCGATAGGGATTCCGGCTTGCCGTCATACGTCGATTCTACGCCGTTGTGACAAATGTGACAATCAATGGAATGCTATGCCTACGCGCTTTCTTCGATCTCGAGGGCGAAATTCGATCGGCATTCAGGGAGTTGTGACAATTGTGACCATCTCCGACAGGCAGTCGACACGGGGTTCGAGTGCGGTCTGACGCGCTTGCGCGGGCGATTCTCGCGATGATACCGGCCGGCGCGCGCTTCGCCGGCGGTCCCATCGCGGATGCGCGCGGTGATGTTTTCCCGGGCGAGATCGCCGCGCTCGGAGCGGTTGCCCGAAGGCGCCTGGCCGAGTTTCGCGCCGGTCGGATCTTCGCGCGCCGCGCGCTCGAAGAACTCGATGTGGCCGCCGCGCCGATCCTCATCCGTGCGGATCGCGCGCCGGCTTGGCCGGCCGGGATCGTCGGCAGCATCTCGCACGCGGACGACTATTGCGGCGTGCTCGTCGCGCGCAGCGCGTCGTATGCGGCGATTGGCCTCGACATCGAGAATGCGCGGCGCATCGACGCGGAGATCGCGAATCGGATCGTGACGCCGCGCGAGCGACGCGAGGGCGCGCGCTTTTCGCCGCAACTCGCGGGCCCCTATCCGGCGCTCATCTTCTCCGCGAAGGAAGCGCTCTATAAAGCCTTCGCGCCGCTCGCGCAGCGTTTCCTCGAGTTTCACGACGTCGAGATCGACGTCGATGCGGCGCGCTCCGCGTTCGTCGGCCGCGTTATCCGCGACGCCGACGAAGCACGCGCGAGTGATACGCGGGTGGACGCCGTCCCCGCAGACGAACCGCGCGAATTCGCCGGGCGCTTCATTTTCGACGGTGATTACGTCGTTACGTGGGCGATGCCGGCCGCCGATTGGAAGCTCGCGGCATGTGCGGAATAGCGGGGATTCGACATCGCGACGGCCACCCCGTCGAGATGCGAACGCTGCGGCGCTTCACGCGCTCGCTCGCGCATCGCGGACCGGACGGCGAGGGCGCGTACATCGACGCGGACGCATGCCTCGGCCTCGGGCACCGGCGGCTCTCGATTCTCGATCGCACCGCGAACGGCGATCAACCGATGCATTCGCTCGAGGGTCGCTACACCGTCGTCTACAACGGCGAGATCTATAACTTTCTCGAGTTGCGCGACGAACTAGAAACGTTCGGATATCGGTTCCGAACCACGACCGATACCGAGGTGATCGCGGCGGCGTACGATCGCTGGGGCGACGCGTGCGAACTCCGCTTCAACGGCATGTGGGCGTTCGCGTTATGGGACGCACGTGCCCGAACGCTCGTCCTCTCGCGCGATCGCTTCGGCGTCAAACCGCTCTACTATCTCGAGGTCGGGCATCGCTTCGCGTTCGCATCGGAACTCAAAGCGTTTCTCGCACTCGACGGCTTCGATCCGTGCGAAGAGACGAGCGCGCTCGCACGCGCGCTTCGCGATCCGTTGGCGGCCGAAGCGTTCGCGCAGACGCCGCTGCGCGGCGTGATGAAGCTGATGCCCGGCCACCGAATCGTCGCGACGCACGAGCGCACGGAGATGCGGCGCTGGTGGAATACGCTCGATCACCGCAGCGAGGTGCCGCGCACGTTCGCCGCACAGAGCGAAGCGCTGCGCGAGCTTCTCTTCGACGCGACGCGGCTTCGCCTGCGCAGCGACGTGCCGATCGGCATCGCGCTCAGCGGCGGCCTCGACTCGAGTTCGATTATCGGAAGCCTCGCCGCGCTCACCGCGAACGGCCGCCCGCTCGGCGACGCAGCGCGTCGCGCGCCGGCGTATACGACGGCCTTCACGGCGACCTTCGCGGGCACGCCGCTCGACGAGCGCGCGTATGCCCGCCGTAGCGCGAACGCGGCCGGTTTCCCGTTGCACGAGATCGCGATCGACGCCGCCGCAACCGCCGAGCAAAGCGAACGGATCGCCTTCGATATCGAAGAGCCGACGATGACCGATCCCGCTCCCATCTGGACGCTCTATCGCGAGATGCGGAGCAACGGCGTAAGCGTCGCGCTCAACGGCGACGGCGCGGACGAGCTCTTCTGCGGATACATGCATCACGTCGATTACGCGCTCGAACGCGCCGGCGGGATGCTCGCCCCGCGGCGCTTCGCGGATCTCATCGCGACGCGCTGCGGGATGATGCCGAGCGGCGGCGATGCGATGGCGCGCGTACGGCTCGCCGCTCATCACGATCCGAAACTCCGCGCGCTCGCCCGTTCCGTTCGAGCGATGCGCGGACGCGGGCACGGCGCGCGCGACGTCGCGACGTACGCGCATCGCGAACGTTCCGCGGACGATACGGCCGTGCTCGAAGCCGAGCGGCGCGAGGCCGCGGCGGCCGGACTCTCGCCGCTCGGCGCGCATCTTTACGGACAATTCCACGCGACGACGCTGCCGGGTATTCTACGCATGTTCGATCGCGCATCGATGGCGCACGGCGTCGAGATTCGTAGCCCGTTCCTGGATTGGCGGATCGTGCGCTTCGCATTCTCGCTGCCCGACACGAGCCGCGTCGGCGGCGGTTACACGAAGCGCGTTTTGCGCGAGGCGATGCGCGGCATCGTGCCGGAACCCGTACGCACGCGCCGCGAAAAGATCGGTTTCAACGCACCGCTCCCGCAGTGGTTCGCGGGCGAGCGGCGCGCGTGGCTGTGGGAGCGCGTCAACGCCGCGTCATTCCTCGAAAGCGACCTCTGGGACGGCCCCGCACTGCGCGACACCGTGCGCCGCAAACGCGACGGCGAAGCATGGGCATGGGGCGAAGGCGAGGCGCTTTGGAGCGCTCTCGCAGGCGATCGCTGGCGCGGCGCGTTCCTTACGCGCGATCGAGCTCGCTAGCCGCCTTCGCATCGTCGTCGGCGAGGAGGGCGTCGATCTCCGCGTCGGAGAGCGACGCGAGATCGAGCTCGACCCGCGGCTCGATCCGCGGCGCTCGTTCGATCGCATGCGCGAGCGTTTCGAGCGTACGATACTCGAAGAGGTCGCGCAGCGAGAGATCGATTGCGAACGCGTCGGTGATGCGCGCGAGAACGCGCATCGCCATCAGCGAGTGGCCGCCGAGATCGAAGAAATCGTCGCCGCGCGAGATCTGCGGCCGATCGAGCACGTGCTGCCAGATCGCGGCCAGCCGCGTCTCGAAATCGCCGCGCGGCGGATCGTACTCGCGCACCGGCTCGATCGCGCCGAAGTCGGCGGCCCCGGCCGGCGCGTCCCCACGAAGCGCGGTACGGTCGACCTTCAAGCCGATGCTCGTCGGCAGCGCGTCGTAGAGGACGATTCGCGACGGGACTTCGTATTCGGGGAGACGTTCGGCAACGTAGGCGCGCAACGCGCGAGCGTCGATCGCACCGGGCCGGACGATCGCCGCGTGCGCGACGAGCGTGCGTTCGCCCGCCGGACCGTCGAGCACGACGGCCACGTCGTTCACGAGCGCGTGCGCGCGAATGGTCGATTCGATCGCGCCGATCTCGACGCGGAAGCCGCGGATCTTGACCTGGCTATCGCGCCGACCGAAGAATTCGATCGTCCCGTCCTCGAGCCAGCGCCCGATATCGCCCGTGCGATAGCTGCGCGCGCCGGGCTCGTCCGAGAAGGCGTCCGAGCCGAAACGTTCGGCGGTGAGTTCGGGGCGATTGAGATAGCCGTCGGCGACCCCGTCGCCGCTCGTGCAGATCTCCCCCGGCACACCGATCGCACACGGTTTCTCGTGCTCGTCGAGGATGGCGATCGAGGTGTTTGCGATCGGCCGACCGATCGGCACCGAGCGCCGCGAAGTCGACGCGTCGTCGATCTCCATCAGCGTCGAATACGTCGTATTCTCGGTCGGTCCGTAACCGTTGAACGCCTGCGGTCCGCCGCGTTCCGCGAGCCGCCTCGCATGCGCGGGCGAGAGCACGTCGCCGCCCGAGAACACGAGCCGGAGCCGTGCGAGCTCGTCGAGGCGGCTCTCGACGAGTTGATGGAAGAGCGGTGTCGTGAGCGTTGCGACCGTCACGCCGAGATCCGCGAACGAGCGGGCGAGATCGGCGAGCGAGAGTAGTCCCGGCGGCGGGATCGCGAGCGCGGCGCCCGCGAGCAGCGCGCCCCAGATTTCGAGCGTCGAACCGTCGAACGCCGTCGATGAATAGTGAAGGACCGTATCGTTCGAACGGAACTGCAACGGTTCGCCGCTGCACACGAGCCGAACGATGCCGCGCTGCATCACGCGAACGCCCTTCGGCAATCCCGTCGATCCCGACGTATACATCACGTAGGCGAGCACGTTCGCATCACCGGCGCTCGCGAGCGCCGCATCGGATGTGCGCGCGATCTCGTCCGCACGCTCGTCGATGCGCAGCGCGTTCGCACCCACGGGCAGGCGATCGGCGAGCGCCGCGTCGGTGAGCGTTACGGCGACGTTCGCGTCGTCCAGCACGAACGCCATGCGCTCGCGCGGATAGCGAACGTCGAGCGGGACGTACGCGGCACCCGCCTTGAGGATCGCGACGATCGCGACGACCGCCTCCGGCCCGCGTTCGAAGAGCAATCCCACGCGCGCGCCCGGTTCGACACCGATGCCGCGCAAATACTTCGCGAGGCGATTCGAGCGACGATCGAGTTCACCGTAGCTCGTCGCGCCGCGATCGGTGAGGATCGCAGGTGCGTTCGGCGTGCTCGCGACCGCTTCTTCGAAGAGCGAGACGATCGATCGATCGCGCGGGTACGGCACCGGGTTCGAAGCGAACGATTCGAGCACGAGCTTTCGCTCGGCGTCGTTCATGAGGTCGTACCGCGAGATGCGACGCTCCGGCTCGTCGACGATGCGATCGAGCAGCGTCCGAAAATGATCGTACATCCGCAGCATGGTGCCACGATCGAAGAGATCGCTATTGTATTCCCATTTGAGCGTCATCCCGCCGTCGCGCGGCATGCACACGACGTTGAGATCCATCTTCGCCGACGCATTATCCATCGTTCGATCGAGTGCGGCGCCGACCGCGGGACCGAAATCGAGTTCGGGTTCGCGCGAATCGTGAAACGCGAACAGCACGCTGAACAGCGGATTGTAGCTGCGGTCGCGTTTCGGTGCGATGGCCTCGACGATCCGCTCGAGTGGAACTTGCTCGTTTTCGTACGCTTCGAACGCGACGATTTTGATGCGTTCGAGCAAGTCGAGGAACGTCGGGTCGCCCGAGAGATCCGCCCGCAGCACGACCGTGTTGACGAGCATCCCGATGAGGCCTTCGAGTTCGGGCGCGCCGCGATCTGCGGCGCCCGTGCCGACGAGGATATCGTGCTCGCCGCTGTAGCGGGCGAGCATCACGCAGAATGCGGCGAAGATCACCATGAACGGCGTCGCGTGCCGCTCACGCGCGAGCCGCTCGACGCCGCGCATCGTTTGCGGCGTGAGTCTGCCAGCGATCGCGCCGCCCACATGGGTCATGACGGGCGGCCGTTGCCGGTCCGTCGGCAGATTCAAGAAGGCGGGGCCGCCGGCGAGTTTCTCGCGCCAATACGCGAGCCGCTCGCGCGCGACCGGCGTCTCCGCGAACTCGCGCTGGCGCGCCGCGTATTCCGTGAACGACGGAACGTCGCCGAGCACGAGTGCCGATCCCGCCGCATAGCTGCGGTACAGTGCGGTCAGATCGGCGAGGAAGACGTTGAACGACCAGCCGTCGTGCACGAGATGGTGTTCGACGTGAACGAGGACGTGGCGATCGTGCGCCACGCGCAGTAACGTCCAGCGCACGAGCGGCAAGTGCGAGACGTCGAACGGCCGCGCGAGCGCGCCCGCGACCGCGCGCTCGATCGCATCCTGGGCCGCGCCGCCGGGACGATCGAAATCAGCGAGATCGATCGTCTCGAGCGACGCTCGGGCCTCGGCTTCGACGCGCGCGAACGGCGCGCCGTCGATCGACGGATACGTCGTGCGAAAGATCTCGTGCCGCGCGACGATCGCATCGAGGGCTCGCTGCAACGCGTCGCGATCGAGCGCGCCGTCGAACGTCAGCTTCGTTTGGAATTGATACGACCGATCGTCCGGATCGAGCCGCTGCAAAAACCAGATTCGTTCTTGAGCGAACGAGAGCGGGGCGCGGAATTCAATCATCGAGGAGCTCCCGGACGCTCTGTGCGAGCGCGCCGACGTGCGTGGTAACGCAGGTCGTGTGGCAGCCCGCGATCCATCGCACGTCGACCTCCGCGGAGACGGCTGCCCAACCGACGGTCACGTCGGCGCGCGCGGCGGCTTTTTCG
>CAZZYZ010000079.1:0-13072 GCA_964658425.1 Vulcanimicrobiota bacterium
CCATCGCATCGGTCGGTCGAATCGCGAGGATCCGCTTGTACCATCCTCCGGCGCGACGTTCGTCCTCGACCACGCCGCATCCGCGCTCGAGCATTTGCGCCATCAAACGCATGGACGTCAGATCGCCACCATCGGCGCTCCTACGGACGTCTGCAACGACCCTCGCACAGTCGTCGTGCAGGACGAGTAGCGTCCGCGGATCCTGCGCGTACGATGCAAAAGATCGCGCATCCGCCTCCACCGGAGTCGCCGACGTTAAAAAGGCGGCCACCACGAATGCGCGGACGACGTTCCAGGACGAGGCGAGCCTCACTTGTTCGCACCGGTTTGACCGACGGTCGAAGAAGGCGTCGGAACGTATGTTCTCCCGGTTCTCGAAATCGAGCCGGGACCCAAGCGCGAGCCGATCGCATTGAACTGTCCCTCGGAATTTGCCAGACCTTCGGCTCCGGCTCCCGGGCCGCCGAACAGCACGGCGGCGAACATGCCCGGTAACGCCCGCACGATGACGAACAGCGAACCCGTCACGACGAACGCCGTAATCGCGAGCTTGAGGAGTGCATAGTCCTGGCCTGCGTTCGCCTGGGCGTAAACCGTCTGTTCGAGCGCCCGAAAATCACCGTTCCATTTTTCGGCGAGCACGCATGCGAAGCCGATTACGAAAACGATCGATACGAAGCGCAACAACGACTGTGCGACGACGTTCCAATATCCCGCGCCGAAGTGCCGCGTCGCGGGCGACCCGAGGAAGCCGAGCGAGAACGCGGCCACCGGAAGCACCAAGTAGATTTGGATATACGCGAGAATCAACTCGACCGCGATGAACGTGAACATCGCGATGATGCCGATCGCGATCGTCAGCACGAAGCCCATGATCATATTCTGTTGTTGGAAATACGCGCTGTTGAGGTCGGTGCCGCCCGCTCCGGGCACCGTCCCGGGAATGTTGGTATCGAGCGAGAGCTTCTGCCAGAGCTGGATGAGCGGCCACGCGATCTGGACGCCCTCGCTCACGATGTTGCGAGGCGTGATGGCGATCTGATTATACCCGTCGACTCCAGCCCACGTACTGTAAAACACGTTGGTGAGCGAGTTCTGGACGTCGTCGGGCGACGGAAGGCCTCCGATGGGCATCTGAGCGACAGCCGCGTTCGATTGCCCCGTCACCGTGTCGGCGATGTGCAATCCCATGAGTGCGACGAGCGGGAAGAGCGTCGGCGCCGTCGTGATGATCAAGAACGGAATGCCGAGGCTCAGCACGCGCGTCAGGACGAGTTGGCCCAGCCCTTTGATCGACTGGTTGTTGATGTAATACGAAACGCCGGCCACCATGATGCTCAAGATGGCGAGCGTGGCGAATAAGGTCGCGGCGAGACCGAGAGCCTTGTCGAAAATATCCCAATTCGTCTCGAGATCGTACACCACGTTGATCTCGTCTTGTAGTAACGATTGCCCGGTCGGGATCGGGGCCGGCGGAAGAGCCGCCGCGTGCGCGCGGTGCGTGAACATCATCAGCATCGAGAGCACGAAAACGCTGCCGATAACGAGCCGCGCCTGCGTGGGATATCGAGCGAGTACGAACGCGATCGCGTCCGACGCGCGTTCGACGAATCGCATCGCACCGCACGCAAGCAATTCGACGACGCTCCGGGCCGGAATCTCCGCAGGCGCGTCGGGCGCTTCGTCGACCGAAGCGGAATCGTTGGCGTTTTCGTCGAGCGTCATGCCGGGATCTCCTCGAGAAGATAGTTGTCGGCATCGTCGACGCCGTGGACGCGGGCGACCTCGGTAACGCGACGACGTCCCGTCGCTCGATCGCGTTCCATGAACACGAGCACGTCGACCACGCGGGCGATCATCCGGCGGATCGGCATTTTACCGTTGAGACGCAAAAGATCTTCGAGCCGGAACAGCGTGTCGAGGCAACTGTTCGCATGCGTCGTCATCATCAGACCCTTGGTTCCGGTGTTGAGAGCCATGGTGAGACCGAGCGCGCTGAAGCCGTCGCGCACCTCGCCCCAAACGAGAAAGTCACCGTTCGAACGCAACGCGTCCTCGAGTGCGTCCGAAAACTCGTACGTATATCGCATGACGGCACCGTTACTTTCGTGGTGGGCTTGATCGACGCGCGCCATCAGCGGTAACACATCCTCGAAGTTATCGTATTTGAGCTCGCGGCGATCCTGAACGATCACGCCGCGCGCCGTCGCGTGCAATTCTGATTTTTTTTGGAGCAACGCGTTGAGGAGCGTCGTCTTTCCGGAATTTACGGATCCGGCAACGCCGATGTTGAGCTCCGACGCGATCGCTTCGGTGAGGTACGCCGCGTGAGCCGGAGACATCTCGCCGCCATCCACGTACTTCTCCATCGGGATCACGTGTTTCGAGTGCACGCGCACGACGAGCGACCATCGATTGATAGGCGGACAGAATGCCTGGACGCGGCATCCGTAGAGCGGCAGATCGCATTGTAGGCGCGAGTGTAGATGATCCATCGCACGGCCGAATTCCGAATTGGCTAAGTACGAGATCAGCGCCGAGCGCTGCCGCTCGTCCATCGACTTCTCCGCGAGGAACTTGCCCTTGCCGAACTCCTCGACGAAGATGCGACCGTCCTCGTTCGCGGTGACGTTCGTGACGAAGTCGCGATCCAGATATTCGCGGAGGGGCCCGAGTAGCGCGTAAAATCGAGCGCGATCGAGTTCCACGTTGGGGTCGAGAGCTGCGGGCGGAGACGACGGCGCGACGATCGTCGCGGTCGGCTTCGCAAATTCGATGACCTGACTCGTACCGCGCGCGTTATACATGATGGCCGGCCGCCACGGCGCTCCGCATCGCGGCTTCGGGTGAATCGGCCGCAACGTCGACGAAACCCGATCCGTTCTCGGAAGCGGACGGACGACCAGCGCGATACGCTTCGACGTACGTGCGATACGCGCGCCACGTCGCGAGTGCCGACGGATCCAAACCGCGTTCGACGCTCTCGACGAACAGCGGCACGCCCGTCCGCATGAACGCCCGCTCGCGAACGTACGGAATTTTCGCGCGCGCGGCGAGCGCCTTGTTCTTGAAATACTCCCACTTCCGCAGAAAATAGTTGTGGCCGTTGAAGATGGCGATATATCGATCTCGCTCGATCTGCATGATCTCTTTCTCGGAGAGCAGCGGCATGGTGATCATATCGAGCGTCTCCTGTGCCTGCGACGCCATCAACGCGAAGCGACCGCCCGATGTGCTGCGTTTACGCACGAGTTCCGTTCGTTCGCCGAGCATCTTCTGGATCGCGAGCGCGCCGTCGGACGTTTTAGGTCTTCCGTAGATGAGCACGTCCATCGTCTCGTCGAGCAGGTTGTCGTTTCCGTAATAGCGCTTCTGTTGCGCGACCGACTGCCAGATCAGCCAGAGGTAGACGCCGTAACCGCGAAAATATCCCGACCCGTGTTCGATCTCTTGGAGCTTGCGCCACGCCGCAGCCTCGTCCATCGCGAAGATCGTCGGTCGCACGTTGCCACGCGCGCTGCGCCCGCCGACGTCCTGCGTTCCGCCGGAGGTCAGTTCCTCGACCGCATCGCCGACGACCATGCGGAGATAGGGTCGGAGCTTCGGGATGTCCATGGGATCCATGCCGAGGTATACGATCGAACTCGACGTCCGGTCGTTCGCCATGTCGCGCCACGAGAACGTCGAGCGCTTCGTAAACCTATGCAAAATCTCGGAGCGGTAGGGGGCCAAGAACGCGATGAACGTCGAGTACACGCCGCCGCGCTCGCGTTCGTCTTTATTGTACATCTCTCGGCAAGCTTGAGAGATCGAGGGTTTCACGCGGGTAGTGCCGACGGTGCCGTCGGACTTGAGTTCCTGCCATCCGAAAATTCCCGCAATATCGTCGGGCGTCTCGAGCATGTGATCGAGCAGATCTTCGAGCGTCTTGAACGCCGAGACGTATTCGAGTAATCCGGGCAGCGAGAACGACTCGTAATCGCCCGTCGTGAGCGCGCGATACCCGAGCTTTTCTATGACCGCCGCGCCCCACGCGAGCGCCGTCCGGTCCCAGTGCGTCTTGAGCCCCTCGCCCTCGCCGTCGACGATCGCGAGCGTACGGAAGTAGCAGTCTTGAAAACCGCGATCGGTCCCGAGTCGCACGCTCCAGAAGGGATTATAGGACGCGAGCGCCTCGTCGGGCACGTCCACGTTTCCGCCGACGCCGAGCGGCGCGAGCAAATGAACGTGCTTGCCTAGGACGCGCGACTGGTAGCCGGACGTCTCGCGAAAGAGTTCGAATTTCGGATCGGAAGCGATGACGACCGGTTCCTCTCCCCACGGATGCGTACGTCGCTTCGAATCGTCCCACCCCTCCGCGTCCGCATGGCGTAACGGAATGAGCAGGTTCGATTTGAGGAACGAGCTCTTGCCCCCGCCCGGGGGCTCGACGTACGAAATTCCGAGTTCGCCTTGATAGCGCAGCGGCTTGGAGGCACCGCCCGCGTCGAAGCCGCCGATGATCGGCCCGGCTTTGGAATCCAACAATCGGTCGGCCTTGGCCGTCGCGGCGGAGGCCCAGTTCGATCCGGAGTCGTTGAGATTGCCCGCGTCGTCGCCGTTTCGTTGCACGACGAGCGCGACGGCGCCGACGAAAAGCGCGCCGACCAGCACCGACGCGAACGCCATCGGAAAGATCGGGGCGAACGCCGCATAGACCACGGGCGGATAGACGGCGACGGGATGGCGCAAAACGCGCTCGACGACTTGATAGAACTGGAACACCCAAGCGACCCACGCATACGGCGGATAGACGAGCCAGAGATGCGTTCCGAGGGATGGGTTGTACCGCAGTCGGTACGCAAGAATCTCGGTAAACGTTTGATTCGCGAGCACGAGGCCGATCGCGCCCGAAATCGGAACGAGGACGGAGAGCGGGCGCTCCCCGATGCGCGTCGGCCGGTCGATCGTCGGTGCGTTGCGTCCCACCGCTAACGCTCGAGTCCGAGCGCGTCGACGGTACGAGCGGGCGACCGCGGCTTCGACGCCGGCGCGGCGTACCCGGCTCGGCCCGAGTCGACGGCGACGGGCGGCCGGTCGGAGACGGGCGCGCCCGTGCCGGTCGCCGCATCGTTTCGATCCGCACGACCGTCCGAGCCGATCGGCTCGGACGTCGGCTCGACGCTCGACGTATCGTGGCCGAGCGCGACGTCGGCCGCTACGGCGTTCGGCGATTTACGGGAGCCCGTTCCGTCGCGCGACGCGCCCGCCTCGGTCGGTCGATCGATCGATACCGCGGCCCGCGCGCCTCCGTCGTCCGATCGGCGTTCGCCGTCGATCTCGGACGTGCGCGCTCGTGCGTCGTCCGTCGACGGGTTTGCGTCGGGCGTCGACGCGCGCACTTCCTGCGTGACGCGAGCGACGTCGCCCGGCGCGACGCCGTCCGCGGCCAATCTTCGCGCGATCTTCGTCGCGGACGATTCTCCGCCGAGTCCGAGCGCCGAACCGGCAATCGACGCCACTTCGAGGATCGGTGCGACCGCCGTGCCGACAGGACCGAGCGCGTGCGCGGCGAGCGTGACGCCGGCTTCGGTCGCAACCTCGGAGCCCGCTCGTCCCGTGCCGGACTCACGACCGAGTTCTTCCAAGCGACGTTGGGCGACCTTCTCGAGTTGCTGTTCGTTGAGGAGATACACCGACCATTGATCGTTTCCGACGTGGCGCACGAGCGCACCCGTGCGCACGCCGCCACGTTCGTCGCGTCGGCCGACGACGTGAAAGCGTCCTTGGCGAAGACGCGGGTCCGAATCGCCGAGCAACTCGCCGAGCTCGCTCGCGTGCGCGTCGATGGTCCCGAGATCGATCTCGTGCATGTCGGCCTCGCGGAGATCAGTAGTCGAAGTTGTCGGTCGGGTTACCGAGCGTATCCATGAGCTGCGCGCGACGATTCAGGGCTTCGTAGTAATTCGCTTGCTCCTGCGCGATCTTCGACGCTTCCAGCACGGCGAGTTCCTGAACGCTCGACGCAACCGTCGCGATGCCCTCTTGTTGCGCGTCGCGCGAGGCGTTCGCACCCGTCGCGCCGCGGATGTCGTTGATTAGGCTCGTGAGGTTCGCGGGTTGCAACGCGCCGCTCTGTCCGTTGATCACCCGGAGTGCCAAGGCGGCCGCCTGCGACGATGGGTTGCCCGAATTGAATTGACTCGCCGTCGACGTGAACGTGTTCAGCGCGCCGGCGCGTCCGTCGGAGATCGAGAGGTTGCTGATGTGTCTGACTTCGGCGATCTCTTGCTGGATACGCGTTTTCTCGTTCGTGATTTGCGTGATCTGATTGTTGAGTTCGGATACCATGTGCCCGGCCTGAATGAGCCAATTCGGCGCATTAGCAGTATCGACGGCGACGTCGACGATGTCGCCGACGCCGAGAACCGCATCGGCCGGCTTCGTCGCGACGACGAACAGCGAGCCGAGCACGATCGAGCAGAGAACCAACTGCGGCGTTTTGAACTTCGTCGGCTTGAACGGCTTCATATCTATCTCCTAAACGTCGGGTGTTGTAGAAGGGGCTATCTCCGTCGGCGTAGGTGTGTCGGGGCTACGAGGCGGTGCTCGATAATGTAAGAGAATCCGCCGCGCGACGCGCGGCGTCCAACAGGCCGGTCAACTCGGCGATGAGCCGTTCGTCGACGCCTTCGAATCGTAATAATTCTTCCCGCCACGTGGTTGGAAAGCGCGACATGAAATCGTCGAGTCGGCGATTGTCGGAATCGCGCGATCGACCGATGACGGCGAGCCACGATCGGTCGAACGCCCATCGAATCGTTTGCAGTTCGTGGCTGCTCGGCTGATGGAGCATGAGCGAATACGGCGGGATCTCGGGCAGGAGCTCGATGCCGCGCCGGGATAACCCGAGGTCGGCATAGAGCGCACGAACCTTCTCGTCGTCGAGAACGTCGTTGTTCTTGAAATAGAATCGGGTCTTACAGGCTTCGAGGATGTCGTTGAGGATCGCCGATCGCGCGAAGTCGCTCGCGGCATTCGACCACAGCCCGAGCGCCATTTTCTCCTTGCGACCCATCTTGAAGAGATCTTGGATGAACCGCTGACCGAGCGGGTGCCCGAGGAGCGTGTGCGCCTCGTCGATTTCGAACAGCCAATGATAATCGTAATTTCCGGTCGTCTCCTTGAGCCGACGTACTTGCGTCCGCGCCTTCCAAAACATGACCGTCAGCACCGGGATCAGATATTTCGACGACATCGAAAAGATGCGACCGATCTCGACGACGTTGAAGAGCCCGGTCGCGAACGAATCGATTTCGCAATCCAAGGTGGGCCCGAGCACGCCCGCGCGCGTGTAGACGTAGAGCGCCGGGCGGAGCGTGCCCTCCGGATCCTGAACGAGTTCGTAGTACGCTTTGAGGGAGCGCAGATGCGGCGGAAGGGCCGCTACCGAATGCATCGCGTTCTCGAGCGCGCGGCGTCGCACGGGCGTTATAGCGACGCCTTGAATCTCGATGAAGCCTTCGAGAATGTCCAGCACTTCGCGCCGATTTTGCTCGTCGTCGATATCGGAGAAGAGCGCGAACCCGGGCGAATTCTCGCCGAGGACGTCGTAGAAATTGCCGTCGAGAAAACGGGTGAGCCGGTACAGCGATCGGCCGCGATCGATGCCGGTGAACCCCGCGTATGGAAGCCGTCCGACCCATTGCGTCGCGAGATGTGCGAGGCTCACGGACTTTCCGCTACCCGTGCCGCCGACGCCAAAATGATGGAAGACGTCGCGCGGCTCGTCGTTGAGATGGACGTGATAGAGCGTTTCGCCACTCCCGCTGATCGCGTACGAGAGCGCCGGCGATCGGCGCGGCAGCGTCGGCGATTCGACGTAGCGACGCCCGGACGACTCCTCGTGAAACGAGAACATGTGCGCCACGTTGACCGCGTTGAGCGGATACTTACGGACGCCGTGATACCCGTCGCCGGGCAGGCTCGCGAAATAATCGTCCTCGGCCGTCAGCGACGCGCGAAACGCCTTATAACCGACTTCGTCGAACATGGCGATGACCCGTTGCGTGGCCTCGTCCGCCGTCCGTCCGTCGGTCGAACGAATGACGACGAACGGGCTGACGAGGCCGAAGCGGCCACCACTTGAAAGAAATCCGATCGCCTGACGCGCGCTCTCGGCCATATCGATCGAATGCGGATCGGTCATCGAGAGCGATTCGTTCGTCTTCGTCTGCCACTCGGTGAACGAGCCTTGGAGGATCTTCTTCGCCTCCGGGCCGCTCAAGGGGATCCAACGGATCACGAGCGAGTAATCGATCTTGAGATCGTCGAGTCGCGCGAAGACGAGCGGAATGGTCTCTTCCGGAATCGATTTGAGCGTGACGATCCGGGTTTCGAACTCGCCGACCTTGAGATCGAAGCCGCCACGGAAATTCTCGGCGAGCAATCCGTTGAGCGCCTGACCGGGCGGCGGAACCGCGATCTTACCCGACCGGCCCGAGACGCACCACGCGAGATGCTCGAGAAGCTCGGAGCGCGAACGCACGATTCCCGACGCGTCCGGCTCGCGAACGCTCGTGAGGCGCCGCACCGTGCCGTACGAACGGAAGAAGCCTTCGATCCGCTCCAGCTGCTGCTCGAATTCCTCGAGGATCTCGTCTTCCTTGTGCATCGTCGCTTCGGCGCCGCGCGACGTGGCCGCGTGGAGCCGTTCCGTATTTTCGGAGCGCGGCTGCCATGCGATGCTGACGATCCGCCGGCTCCGATACGTCCGACCGGATGAGAAGAACGCGCGCCGTCGCGCATCGAGCCACGCGAATACCGGATGCGGGAACGGGCTCGACCGCTCGTCGTATTCGGCATAGGTCGCATGACGTAAATGCATGTGCACGACCATGCGATCGTTGAACTGCGAGATCGCGCGCCCGAGTCCGAAATCCGCTTGACTCAAGCCCGCGCCGTCGAACGCGTTCGCGTCCGGGGCGACGATTTCGAAGCACGCGAGATAGCCGCCGTTCGCGAGCTTGACCGTTCCCGGCGCGACGAGCCGACGATACTGAAGGACGCTCGCGTGACCCGCCTGGAAGCGACTACGACGCTTCTTGAGCGACAGATGCTTCGTCCCCGATACGATCTCGAGGACGACGAGCGTCGCGACGACCACGATACCGACGAGCGCGACCCACGGCCATACGTCGGCAGCCTTGATCGACGCGAAGAACGAATCGATGGCCGAGGCGTTCACGATTTTGCCCGCTTGAACGCCCGCACGAACTTGGGGTCGCTTTCGAAGTTGAGCGAGTCGTCCGGCGACGAGCCCGTCCACGAGAATAAGCGCCAGTTGAAATACACGGACAACTCGTCGAAAAAATACGGCGAAATCGCACCGACCAACCGGCCGATCGCGAACAGCGCCCCCGAGAGTAAGAACAACAGCGGCGAGAAGATACCGAGGAGCGCCGTCAGGGCGACGAACAGCAACACGCGATCGTCGACTCCGAGAATCAGCTTGGCGCGCAACGCACCAAGGAATACGGGCATACCCGTGACGCGCCCCAGCGGATTCATCTCACGCTCCTACAGGACCGCGCCCAGACCCGAAAACGTCCCGGCTACGGTGCCCGCATTAACCGCGATGACGCCCAGCAAGACCACGCCGAGGAATTCGAAAATCGAGCGAGAGACGTTGCGATGTTGGACGAAATCCCACACCAGAACGCCGAGTAGGAAGATGCACGCGAAGCCGGCGAGAGCCGCAACGAAGTTGACGAGATTTTGCTTCGCCCCGTCGAGCGCGGGAATGTTGCTCCCCTGTCCGACTTGCGCCGCGAACGCCGCATCGGGCACGAGCACGAGGAGCGCCGGAAGCAGCGCGATGGTCCAAATTCCGATAGTGCGAGCGTTAGATTTCGACACGTTTCCTCCTAGAAAATTGAAGAATGCGAACATCCGGTTGCGAGGGCCGATACCTTCGTTCAAGATACCACATCGAGTAGTCGAAAGCATTAACCGACTAGAACACGAGCGCATCATGTTTGAAGCGAACGTACGACGAGCGGTATGCCGATGCCGAGCACGCGTACGATCGGAATCGGACCGTAATAGCGCGAGTCCCAACTCTTGTAGTAATCGCCGAGAAGCCAGACTTGATCCTCGCGCACGAGGGACGGGCGCAACTGTATCGCTCCCGCCACGGGCCGACCGTGCGTGTCTCTGGATAACCGACGACTCCCGGGCACGATCCGACCGTTTACCGCTAATCCGGACGCTCCGAGCGAGACCCGGTCTCCGCTGATCGCGACGACGCGCTTCATCACCGCGAGCGCGCCGTCACACGGCCCTCGATCGAGATAACCGGCGCGAAGTCCGATCGAAGCGATCCGTTCCGGTAAGCAAGCCGAAACGTACGCGCCACGGACGATCGGCCCGCTGCGGACGAACCAGATACCCATCGGGACGCTCGGTGTGACGATGAAGCGAAATCCGACGAGGGTACCGACCGGAATCGCGAGCGCAAATGCGACCAAGACGTACGCCACGATTCGCCACCATCGCATCGCGACGTAGATCATCTCGGCGCCTCGGTGGGATCGGTAACCCCGGCCGCTTCGTGTGCGAATTGCGCGCCGCTTTCGCGCGGCCGATCGGAGTCCGAATCCGGCGTCGCGACGTCCACGTGCACGAACTGTGCCGACGTGAACGCCTCGGGCGCGGAGCCGACGGCGACGGCTCGCCGCCCTCCGCGGAGCGCGGAACGAACGACGCGAACCCCGACCGTCGTCGCATTCGGACTCGGTGCGATCGTCCGCGGCGCCGGTGCGGAGAGACCGACCGCGGCGAAGATCGCGCGGACGTACGCATCGTCTCCGTGCGAACTCCCGCTATTGTACACCTGTAACGCCCGGCGCAACGCGACTTGATCGCCGCGCCACGACGGATCGGCGCTCAGGAGCGCACGTTCGCGGACGTATGCGGCGACGATGATCTTCGCCGAAGCACGCAAATTTTCGCACGGCTCGAGCATGCGATCGGGCGTGACGCCGAGCGCCGCATAATTACCGCTGTTGATCTGCGCGAGCCCCACGTCCACGCCGCGGTCGTTCGCGCCGTAGGCTTCGCGATTGCGACGAACGAGGGCGAGCGCGAGCGCGACGGCCGCAGCGTGCGTGCTCGGTAGATAGACGTGCCCGTCGTTGTCGTCGTGAAGCGCCCATGCGTCCCCGCCCGATTCCACGGCGACGATCGCGGCTTGCGTCACCGCGCTGACCTGCGGCGCGCAGCGCCGCACGAGACGGTCCAGGTCGGTTTGCGAGATGCGCGTCGGATCGGATGGCCGTGCGTCCGACGCTCGAGCGAAACCGACGAAGCTCGTCAGTAGCAGGCCGAGTACGGCGGCGAAAAATCCTCGCGCGTGCCATGACGTCATTGGTGTTGCGCCACGTATTCGTCGAGCGGCAAGTCGTGGGTGACGATGACTTGGAAGACGTATGGCGGCCGCACGATGATCGTCGCGGGACGATCTACCGCCTGATTGATGATCTTGTTGCCCGTCTGCGCCAGCTCGGCGCCCGCCGCCGATTGCACTTGCGAGGTGACCGACTGCGTCCCGAGGATTCCGTTCTGCTGCGGAGAGACGGCCGACTCCGCGCCCGCGAGCACGCTCAACAAAATTGCCGACGTATAGAGCGCGCCCCGATGGCGATCGACGTCGCCGTCGAAGCCCGCGGTCCCGTTCGCGCTCGATCCCTCGAGACCGCCCATATCGAATTCTTGTCCGTCGGGAAAGATCACGCGCTGAAAGGCCATGAGCAAACGGGCCGAAGTCGCGACGGTTTCCTCATCGTAGGTTCCGAAGAGTTTGCTCCCCGACGGAATGACGACGATCGTGTGCGTGGCGGAATCGTACACGGGTTGGATGACCTGAGCGATCACCGAGCCCGGCAGATCGGATTCGACTTTCGTGAGCAAACGCGCGTTGATCACCGTCGCGGCGTCGAGTTGCCGGCGCGATTGCGTGGGCGTGTATCCCACGTTGCCCTTCGATGCCTCACCGGAGTATTTGCGCGCCTCGACGAGACCGCTGTTTCCGCTCCCGAGTTGCGTCCCGCCTCCGGTCGAAGAGCCGTTGGAAACGAATTGGGCGGAATTCGGCGCGGTCACGTCGTTCGGTACCTGCGCGCCTGCCGGAGCGCCCGCGCGCGGCTCGGCGGTCGCGCCCGTGTCCGGAACGGGCACCACCGAGACGAGCTTACCGTTGCGAAACACCGGAACGTACTTCGTCTTGCCTTGCGTCGCAGCGGCCCCGTCCGCTACCGAACCGGCCGCCGCCGGAGCGCCAGACGGTTGCGCGATCGCCATCTGATCCGTACCCGCCGATTCGGCCGGAGCCGGAACCACCGGCGCGGGTTGCTGTTGCACGACGACCGGCACCGCCGTAAGGAGCGGCGTCGGCGCGAGCGTCGGAATCGGAACGATGGGCGCGAGCGTCAACTTCGGTCCCGGTGCGAGCGTCGCTTCGGGGATGAACGGCGTCTGCAACCCCGCGCCGACGCCCGGTCCCACCGGAACGGCTTCGCCGGTACCCGTCGTCGCGACGCGAGACGGCGCGGTCGACCCGCGATGGATGAAGGCGAAGAATGCGAGCAAGATGATGCCGAACGCGATCGCCCCCCCGATGACGAATAACGTCGGATTGGTGCCGCGGAAGCCGCCGAGCTGCGTCGGAACCGACGCTTCGTACGCGTCTCTGCCGAGTTCGGGGTCCGGTTCGCCCGCCGCATCGCCGCGCACGCGGCCGGGAGGAAGATCGGCCATCGGTTACTTCCTCTTCTTCTTCTTATTCGTGTGGTGGGCGGGAGCGACGAAGCGTGCGTACTTCCGTAACCACGCGTCTTTCGCGAGCGACGGACGGCGACGTGCCGATCGATTTCGCCCCCGCGCGACGGGTTGACGATTCGACCCGGAGCTCCGACGCGCGGCCGCCGGAGACGACGGCCGCGATTGCGACGTCGTCGAGGCGATCGTCGCCGTCGGCGACGGCGTGGCCGCGACGCTCGCCGGCGATGCCGAAACCGTGACGGCCGCCGGCGAC
>CAZZYZ010000080.1:0-13068 GCA_964658425.1 Vulcanimicrobiota bacterium
CTGCGAGTTCGGCGATCATTTACGCTTTCATTCGTATCGCCTGAGTTATGATGCTCGAGCTTCAAGATGCTGAGTTGCGAGCGCTATTTTTGGCAGGTCCGAACGGAGATCTGGCGGATTTCGTCAGCGCACTAATCGCATCGAATTTGCTAGAGACACGACTTCGTTTAGCGAACCATTCCGTACGAATATATTATAGACGTGTCCATGTTGCTCGTACGTAAGGCCGGCGAAACTGCATCCTCCAACATAAGCGCACTCTCGAGGCGACCAGAAGGCCACCGTGTTGTTTTTAAGACGTACGTGCCTTCCACTCATCGGCGGTGACGTAGGGTCATTCTCCTCGTGACCGATCACTCTTGCAACACTGCATCCAGCCGCATGGCAGTGCAACTGCTTTTCAATGACGACCATATATTTGTAAGTGACATTTTCCTCGATCGTGGCGAAGGAAGCCAATTTAGCTAGCATCGTTTGCGATGGCAACAGCACCGGAAACGTCGCTTCAGACTTCAAAAGCGAAGCGAGATGCGCAAAAGATGTCAGCGAAGGCTGTAAAGGGGCGGAAGTATACTGTCCAAACGGTACTACGGTCGAAAGCCAGATAACCGAAAGTAGGCACATCGACAAGTTTATCACTGTGCCTTACCAGATATGCATCCACTTTCGTCGATCCCGATCGTCTCGTTAGACGATGTATTTGTTGGTGCCAACCGAATTAATCCGAGGGCGACGGCATTGTTTGGGCTTTGAGCCGCTAGGGTCGACGACCAAGCGCTCACAGTTGCCGTGGCCGACGAGCCGGCAGACGTGAAGTACCCTTCGCTAACCGAGGCCCAGGTGAGCTGTGGGTTACAGCCCGCGAGGGCGAATCGTGATCCAGGCACAATTTGATTCGACCCCTTTGGCACGGCTATCGCGGTCGTCCACTGCAGAGAGCATTTCGCGCAGACTTGTGTCAGGCCGAGGCTCGAAGGCAACGCGGCTACGGTTGTAAGCTTTGCGCTACAGGGCGCAGACGTCGTCCCGCAAATCGACGAACTTAGAAACTTACCATTGATATAGAGCAACCCGTATGCGCTAGCAGTAGCGGACGTTTGAGTGATATACGCTTCCACGAGCATACCGGTCTGACCACATGCCAATTTGGGATTGTTCTTGAACGAGCCTTCGCTTCCAGTACTGAAATATGGCTGGACAGAGGTGACTGGCGACGCATTGTTTGCATTGTACTGGATACCAAGCTCTAGCGAACCGCCGCTACCGAAGATCGTGATGTAGTTATTCGCCTGATCCACGCCAACGTCTGAATCAACGACGGTGGAAGCGCATGGAACGTTCAACGTCGTGCTGAAAAAACCGTATCCAGTAGGGCTTTGCTGCTGGTACAGACACCGGTACACACACCTACTCCTGAGGTGCAGGGAGGGAGACTGGGAACTGATTCCGGCTGACGTGCATTCGAACTCTGCTGGCTAGTCGAATAAGAGCCGCGAACCGCGCGGACTAAGTGAACGGCGCGCGGTGAGGTCGACGCGACTTGCGAGCGCGAGCACCGGCGGATCCGGCTGGCAGAAGCCGACGAAATCAAAGCTCCGCAACCCGCGATTGCTAGTACGATCGATGCCGCGCCGACGACTAGGCGCGCCCCAGTGTCGCGCGCTTGTTAGCTCGTTCATGAGTGGCGAGTTCGCCGCGCCGATACGACGATTCTGCTGCCGCAGCCCGAAGCCTAAAGTGCGGTACGTCGCTTCGGCGGCAACAGAAAATCCGCACGGAGCGCGCAGGTGCGCCCGATGCGGATTCGATTCTTCAAGCCCAGCGAACGCTAACCGATGTCGCGCCGTTCGTGCGGCGAGTTAGAGCTTGGCCGCGGCGGCGAAGACGGCGTCGAACGCCGGTTGATCCGAGATCTCTTTCACGTACTCCGCATATGTGATCTTGCCGTCGGCGGAGACGAGGAAGATCGCGCGTGAGAGGAGCCCGAGCTCCTTGACTTCGGTGCCGAACGCCGGGCCGAACGAACGTTCCTTGAAATCCGAGAGATAGGCGATGTTTGCGGCGCTGTTCTCCGTCGCCCAACGTTGCATCGCGAACGGCAGATCGCGGCTCACGACGTACGCTTTCACGTTCGCGGGCAATTCGCCCAAGCGCTTGTGAAACGTCTGCGTCTCCAGCGAACACACGCCGGTATCGAGCGACGGCACGACGATGAGCAACGCCGCGCGCTTGCCGCCGTCCGTGAGATCATCGAGCGCGAACGGCTTCATCTCGGTCGTGACGATCGAGAACGTCGGGGCGCGATCGCCGACGTGGAGTTCGGGGCCGACGAGCGTCATCGGCGTGCCGTGAAACGAGACCGCGCCTTCGCGCTGATCGATGGTAGATCCGGACATTACTGCTCCCTCAAGCGTTGTTCGTGCTGCGTGCGAATCGCGAGTGTGCGCCCGCGGCGCCCCAACCGTAGAGCAGCGGCGAATCCGCGTTGGTTGCGATCGCCGCTACGCCGGCGGCGGAGCGTCCGCGGTGCATTCCGGCATCGTCGTGTGACCGGTTGCCGGATTCGTATGCGAGAGAACGGCTCGCACGGCCGCGGGATACGTCGCGACGTTCGCGCCCGCGGGCGGCTGCTGCACGGGGACGCCGCCGTCCGAATCGAGTGCCGAATCGTGCACGAACGGATCGCGTGCCTCGTTCGGATACGTGAACGGGTACGGGAAGCGTCCGACCTGGGTCGTGCCGTCTTTGAGCACGACCTTCGCGACGACTTCCTGGACGACCGTACCGTTGCGCCGGAAATCTTTCTGGCCCGGTAAGAGGTAGACGTCGCCGCACGGCGCCGTATCGACCGCGCCGCCCGTGCCGTTCCCGGTCGTACCGGTGCCGGAGCCCGTCCCGCCGAGGCCGCCGTCGCCGACGCCCGCTCCCGCACCCGTCCCCGATCCGCCGTCCGCGGCACCGAGTTTCGTGCCCGCGACGACGGATTCGGGAGCGGCGCTCGCCGAGGGTTCGGGCTTCGGCACGACGTGCACGACGTGCAGCAGGGCCGCGGCACCGCCGACGTGCCGGCGCGGGACGGCCGCGGCTTTGCGGGCCGGCGACTTCACGACGATCTTCGGCGCGAGCGTGTAGTGGGGCTTCGGCGTGACGCGCGGCGTCGGGACCGGCGGCGGCGTCGGCGGCACGGTCGGTCGCGGGGTCGGCGGCGGCGTCCGGATCGCGATCGTTACCGGGACGCTGCGCACCCGCACCTCGGCGGCCGGCGCGTCGTTGCGAACGAGGGCGAGGCCGACTAGGTGTGCGACGAGCGCGAGAACGAGGCCGATGAGCAGTCGACGAGCGGAACTCTCGTCGGGACCGCGCGAACTGCGGTTCACGGAGCGAGAACGTTCGGGGTACCTCCGGCGTTCCTTGCCCCGCAGGGCGGCAACGGAGCGACCCGAACCGCTCGGGCGTGAATATCGAAGCGCTGATTCGCGTCATCCCCGATTTCCCGATCCCGGGAATTCTGTTTCGTGACATCACGCCGCTTCTGAAAGATCCCGCCGGCTACCGTGCGACGATCGATCTCTTCGTCGATCGATTCGCGAGCGAGCGGATCGATATGGTCGTCGCGGTCGAGGCGCGCGGCTACATGATCGGCGCGCCGCTCGCCTACGAGCTCGGTGCCGGATTCGTGCCGGTGCGCAAGCCCGGGAAGCTGCCCGGTGCGAAGCGCTCGGAATCGTACACGCTCGAATACGGCACGAACTCGCTCGAAGTGCACGACGACGCGATCGCTCACGGTCAGCGCGTCCTCGTCGTCGACGATCTGCTCGCGACGGGCGGAACGGCGGCCGCGACCGGGCGCCTGTTGGATTCCCTCGGCGCCGATATCGTCGGCTTCGCGTTTCTCATCGAACTCGCCGCACTCGACGGTCGCAAAGCGCTCGCCGGCCGTGCGATCACGGCGTTCATCACGTACTAGCGGCGATCGTGCCACGTGCGCTCATGCGACCATATTCGTAGACAGCAATCATCGTCTGTGGCAGAATTAGCTTTCGATGCCGACGCCGCATATCGACGCTCTTCTTGAAAAAGTCAAGTCATACGACTCGACGCTAGATGAAAATTGGTTGCGCGGCGTCTACGAGCTCGCCGATTCCGCCCATGACGGCCAGCGCCGCGCGAGCGGCGAGGAATACATCGAGCATCCGATCGCCGTCGCGCGGATCCTCGCCGATATGGAGATGGATCGCGCGACGATCGCCGCCGCGATCCTCCACGACGTCGTCGAAGATACGGTCATCACGAGCGACGAGGTGTCGTCGCGCTTCGGCCCCGAGATCGCGCAACTCGTCGACGGCGTCACGAAGCTGACGCGCATCCCGTACCAATCCAAAGAAGACGCACAGGTCGAGAACCTCCGCAAGATGTTCATGGCGATGGCCAAAGACATCCGCGTCATCATCATCAAGCTCGCCGACCGGCTGCACAACATGCGCACGCTCGGCAGTCTTCCCGAAGCGAAGCAGCGCTCGATCGCACGTGAGACGATCGACATCTACGCGCCGATCGCGCATCGCCTCGGTATTTGGAAGATCAAATGGGATCTCGAAGATCTCTGTTTACGCTATCTCGATCCCGACGCGTACCGCGATATCGCGGAGCGCGTCGCGAAGAAGCGCGTCGAACGCGAAGACGTCGTCGACGGCGTCGTCACCCTCTTGCACGATCAGTTCGACAAACTCGCGATCGGCAACGACGTCACCGGCCGGCCCAAGCACTTCTATTCGATCTACGCGAAGATGAAGAAGGGCCGCGACTTCTCGACCATCTACGATCTCAGCGCCGTGCGCGTGATCGTCGATTCCGTGAAAGACTGCTACGGCGCGCTCGGCGTCGTGCACTCGATTTGGAAGCCGCTCCCGGGGCGCTTCAAAGACTACATCGCGATGCCCAAGCCCAACATGTATCAGTCGTTGCATACGACGGTCGTCGGGCCGGGCGGCGATCCGCTCGAGATCCAGATCCGCACGCTCGACATGCATCGCACGAGCGAATACGGCATCGCCGCGCATTGGCGTTACAAAGAGGGCGGCAAGAACGACGACCACGAGCACAAGCTCACGTGGCTTCGGTCGTTGCTCGAGTGGCAGAACGACATGCGCGATTCGCGCGCGTTCATGGAGAATCTCAAGCTCGATCTCTTCGAGAATCAGGTCTTCATCTTCTCGCCGCGCGGCGACGTCTATCCGTTGCCCTCGGCATCGACGCCGCTCGATTTCGCGTATCAGGTCCACACCGATGTCGGCAATCATTGCGTCGGTTCGAAGGTCAACGGCAAGATCGTGCCGCTCGATTATCAACTCAAGAACGGCGACATCTGCGAAGTCCTCGTGAATAAGAGTTCGCGGCCGTCGCTCGACTGGCTCTCGCTCGTGCGCACCTCGGGTGCGCGGCACAAGATCAAGCAGTGGTTCCGCAAGGATCGCAAAGACGAAAATGTCGTGCTCGGCCAGGAGACGGTCGAACGCGAGCTCGCGCGCGAGCACATGCGCCCCGACATGGCGCGCGGCGAGATCATCGAGAAGATCGCAAAGAAGATGAACTACGGGAACGCGATCGATCTCTTCGCGGCGATCGGTTTCGGCGACGCGTCGTCGGTCACGGTCGTCCTCAAGCTCAAAGAAGAAGCGAAGTCGACGAATCTGATCGACCTCGCGACCATCCAACGCCCCGCGGCCGCGCAGCGCCGACTCCCGCGCAATGCGAGCGGCATTCGGATCGCCGGCGTCGATGACGTTCTCGTCCGGCTCTCGAAGTGTTGTAGCCCCGTTCCGGGCGACCCGATCATGGGCTACGTAACGATCGGCAAGGGCGTCTCCGTGCATCGCGCCGATTGCCCGAACGTCGCGTACATGTCCGCGACCCCCGAGCGCATCTTGCAATCGTCGTGGGTCGAGTCGCCCGAGAACATGCACGCGGTCGACGTCGAGGTCGAGGCGCTCGATCGCGCGGGCCTGCTGCAAGACGTCATGGGCGTGTGCTCGGAGTACAAGACCTCCGCATCGTCCGTCACGGCGCGCGTGAAACGAGAGCTCGCCCTGATCAGCTTGACGCTGCAAATCGTCGACGTCGAACACCTGCATCGCGTGCTCATGAAGCTGCGCACGCTCCGCGACGTTCGCGACGTCTATCGGGTCACGAAGCGCGAGGCCCGCGCGAGCGGTTGATTCCGCGAGATCGCTAAATACGTTCGAGCCGGATGCCGAAGGGAAGTGAGATGGATCACACCCGGGATCTGGGCTACGAGCCGGCCACTCGTACGCGCGACGTGGCCTTCCTCGCGGCGCTCTTCTCGGCGGTGCTGTCGGCGGTCGTGCTCGTCGGCTGGGCGTTCGGGATCCCGCAGCTCACGGAATTCGGGTTCTCCGACGGCATCGTAGCGCCGTCGACGGCGCTCTGCTTCGGGCTCGCGAGCATCGCCTTGCTCGTCGACGACCGTGCGTCGCGGCTGCTGCGGGCGCTGCGGCTGGGCGCGGGTGCCGCGATCGTGGCACTCGGCTTTACGCGCTTGCTCGCCGACGCGCTGGCCGCGTTCGGCCGGCCGCTCGTCGTCGACCTCCCATCGCTCGTGTATTCGCGGGAGATGGCGAGCAACACCGCGATCGCGATCGTCTTTCTCGGTATCGCGCTTGTCATCATCGACCGGATGAGCGACGAGCGCCGGACCCCGCTCGTGCGATACCTCGTCGCGGCGATCATGTTTTGCGCGAGCGCCGGACTCATCACGAGCATCTTGCGGCTCGACAGCGCGTACCAGGCGACCGAGATCGGCCGGATGTCGGTCCCGACGGCGTGCTGCCTGCTCGTGCTCGGGATCGGGCTCTTCAACGTCGTCGAGAGTTTCTCGTCGGCAAAGGGGCAGTTCAGCGCGCACGTCCACTCGATCACGTGGACGGCCGCCGTCGTGCTCATCGTCGTGACGACCTCGACCGGCCTTTGCAGTTTTGCCGTTGAGGAACGGTATGCGGAGCGCGTCGCGCTCTCGAGTGCGGCCGACGAATTGTGGTCGGAGCAGAGCCTGCTCGAGACCTCGCTCGTCCGGCGGCTCTACGCCGCCGCGCGCGCCGAACGCGGCACGATGGCATCGCCCTGGCCCGGCCCGATGCACGTTCGCGGAACGCGCGCGACGACGCTCGAGTGGGCCGACGGTTTCGTGTTGCGCACGGAGACGCCGACGGGGCCGCTCGTGCAACGGTGGCAGATCGGCAGCGCGCTCGAGCGTCGGATCCGTTCGATCCGCGGCTTCAATCGGCTCTTACTCTGCGAGCAGGGGCCCGCGACGCATTGCGTGCCGAGCGGCTCCGCTTCGCAACTCCTCGCCGACGCGGTGCGCGCGAGCGGCGGCGTCTCCTCGGCGGCGCGCCGGCTACGAGTCGGCGACGTCGACGTCGTCGCCGCCGCGCTGCCGCTCGCGGGGACGGGGATGCAGATCGTCGCCGCGCGCGATCTCGCGAACGTCTACGAACCGCTGCGCGAACAGTACTGGTTCGTCTACGCGCTCATGGCGCTGCTCGTCGCGTTCGGGCTCGCGGTTCTGGATCTGCGCCTGAGCGCGCTCGTCGCGTCGCTCGTGCTGACGCGAGCGCGCGCCCGATCGAACGAGGCGCGCTTCGTCGCGGCCGCCGAGGGGAGCCTCGATGCATTCTACATCCTCGAAAGCGTTCGTGCGGCATCGGGGCGGATCGTCGATTTCCGCTGCACGTACGTCAATGGTCAGGGCGAGCGGTTGCTGCGCCGGACGAACGACGAGATCGTCGGAAATACGTTCGGCAACGTGCTCGCGGGCTCGATGACGAACGGTCTCTTCGAGCAGATCTGCGACGTCGTGCTCACCGGGAACGCGCTCTCCGAGGAGCGCGAAGTGCGGGCGGATGCCGTCGCGGCGGGTTGGGTCCATCATCAGATCGTGCGCCTCGACGACGGCGTCGCGATCACGTCGCGCGATATTACGGCACGAAAGCAATCGGCGGCGTCACTCGAAGAGGCGATCCGCTTTCGCACCGCGATCGTCGACAGCGCACCGTGCGCGATCATCTCGTACGACGCGAGCGGCGCGATCGTCTCGGTCAATCGCACCGGGCAGACGTCGCTAGGCTTCGCCGAAGCGGAGCTCGTCGGCCGCACCGATCTCTTCCTGACTGCGGGCGGCGTGGATCGGACGTCGGTCGAGGACGATTTCGCGCGGGCGCGCGCGGGCCACGTCTGCGAACGAGAGTGCACGGTCGTCCGCAAAGACGGGTCGCATTTCCTCGCAAAGCTGACGATCTCGCCGTTGCGTGGGGCGACGGGCGAGATTGACGGCTTCCTCGGGATCGCGTACGACATCACCGAAGATTCGCGGATCGCCGATCAGATGCGATTCGCGGCGACGCACGACGCGCTCACCGGTCTCCCGAACCGTTCGTTGCTCGAAGAGCGTGCCGCGATCGCGCTCGAGCGCGCGCGCGAAGACGATTCGACCGTCACCATCTTCATGGTCGATCTCGATCACTTCAAGCGCGTCAACGATTCGCTCGGCCATCACGTGGGCGACGATCTTTTGCGCGTCGTCGCCGAGCGGCTCAAGGCGAGCGTGCGCGCCTCCGACACGGTCGCGCGGATGGGCGGCGACGAATTCATCGTCATGCTGCAGAGCCCGATCGAAGACGAACAGGCCGCGCACCTCGCGCAGAAGATGATCGACGCCATCTCCGCGCCGATCCTGATCGGCAGCTTCGATCTGCGCGTCACGCCGAGCATCGGGTTCAGTGCGTTTCCGAACGACGGCCCCGATCTCGCGACGCTCCTGCGCAACGCGGACGCCGCGATGTATCGCGCGAAAGCCCTCGGCCGCAATACCTTCGAATCGTTTCGGCACGAGATCGCGCTCAGCGACGCGCGGTTCATCGCGCTCGAGAAGACGATGCGCCGCGCGCTCGACGAGGACGGCTTCGATCTCGCGTTCCAACCGCAGGTCGATCTTGCGTCGGGCGCGATCGTCGGCGTCGAAGCGCTCGTGCGGCTGACCGATGAAAACGGCGCCGCCGTCTCGCCGAATGAGTTCGTCGCGATCGCCGAAGAGACGGGGATGATCGTGCCGCTCGGCGCGTGGGTGCTGCGTTCGTCGTGCATGCGCGTCGCCGCGCTGCAGCGCGAGCTCGGCTCGGATTTCCGGGTCGCGGTCAACCTCTCGGCGCATCAATTTCGACAGAAGCGCTTCGTCGAATTCGTGGAGTCCGTGCTCGCCGAATCGCAACTCGCCCCAAGCTCGCTCGAACTCGAGATCACGGAGAGCGTGCTCATGGACGATAGCGAAGCGGTGCTCGCGACGCTGCGCCGGATGCGCGATCTCGGCATCTCGATCGCCGTCGACGATTTCGGGACCGGCTACTCGAGCTTGAGCTACCTGCGGCGTTTCCCGATCGACCGGCTGAAGATCGATCGCTCGTTCATCCGCAATGCCGCCGATAATCGCGACGATGCGACCGTCACGGGCGCGATCATCGCGCTCGCGCACAGCCTCAATATCCCGGTCGTCGCCGAGGGCGTCGAGACGGAAGCGCAGCGTGAATTTCTCGTGGCGCACGGCTGCGACGAGGCGCAGGGCTACCTCTTCGCACGGCCGATGCCGGCCGAACGGCTGCCGCGGTATTTCTCGGCGCTCGGGACCCTCGATCGCACCCCCGGGCTGCTGATGGGCTTGCCGTCGCTCTCGCGGGCGTGATAGACTAGGCGAGTTTTCCGGTCGGGCCTGTGCCCCGCCGGCGGCTCGTGCCGGAGTTCTTCCGCACGTAGTCCCACTGCCCCGAGAGGGGCCGTCAGCCGCGGGAGCGGCGACGTCCGAAGAGGGATCGCATGACGACCACCGACTACGAAATCACGTACATCGTTCGCCCCAATTTCGAAGAAGCCGACGTCGACACCAAGGTCGAGGAGATCGCGGGAGTCGTTCGCACGAACGGCGGCGAGGTCGGCGAGATCGAGAAGATGGGCAAGCGCCGTCTCGCCTACGAGATCGACGATCTGCGCGAAGGCTACTACGTCGTCATGAAGTTCAAGAGCGAAGCCGCCGCAGCCAAAGAGCTCGAGCGTCAGCTTCGCCTCAACGAAGACGTCATGCGGCAGCTCCTGATCAATCTGAACGACTAACGTCGAGATAGGGAACGGGACATGGCCGGAAGTTACAATCGCATCACGCTCGTCGGAAATCTGACGCGTGACCCCGAGATCCGCTACGTCGACGGCGGCGGCAAGGCCGTGACGAAATTCGCGCTCGCCGTCAATCGCAAAGCCAAGGGCGGCGATGAGACGATGTTCGTCGATATCGTCGCGTGGGATCGCCTCGGCGAAATCTGCAATCAGTATCTGAAGAAGGGCATGTCCGCCCTCGTCGAGGGTCGCCTCGCGATTCGCAAATACGACGATAAGGACGGCAACAAAAGAACCGCCGTCGAGGTCGTCGCGAGCGACATGCAGATGCTCGACTCGAAGGGCCGCAGCAACGGCGAAGGCTCGAGCTCGTACGCGACGTCGGGCGCGTCGTCGTCATCGGGCGGCGGTCGTTCTTCGGGTGGCGGATCGACGTCTTCGTCGGACGGATTCGACGACGAGATGGACGGCGAGATCCCGTTCTGACCGTTCTGAGGCTCTGTGGCGAAAAACTGATTTCGCGCCACGGGCTTTCCGCGATTTCGTTCAGTTACTAACATTTCACCGAACTGGAGATGACCGTCCCCTATGGCTTTGCGCGACGGTCAAAAGAATTGAGCGCAACGGGGCGAAATCGTCTTGATGCCCGGCGATTTCGAGAGTAACTGGCGTCAGATTCCGATTGCCACTTGATGCCGTTTCTCGTTACTTCGATAGGCACCAGGAAGGAGTTCAGGTCGGCGCGAGCTCGGGGTGAGATCGCCGTTGCGTCGGGTGCTCGACCAAGGGGACCGAATCGAGTGCGCTGAGGATCTTGGTATACGGATCGTCGAACTCCATCGCGGCTGCTTTTTGACGGCTTCGAGGCGGATCTGGAGCCAGCGCTCAAGGCGTGCTAGCCGGATGGGGCTAACGTGTGATAGCGACCGAGTAAGCCGCACTCGCTCCCGCAGCTGCGAAGCGCAAGCCGCCTAGCAGCATAAAACCTAAATCGAGCGCACAACCGGAAAATCCGGAGAAGACGTGGTTCTCAAAGGTATTGCGAAGGATTCGCACGTCTTGCAACCGAGGCTGGCGACCTGTTAAGGGCTGCAGGTGGTTTCGTAGGAGCCCCGACGAAGATTTCCATGATGGATCAACCCGGGCCTAATTCGACCGACGCGCCTGATGAAGAGCTTGTCGTTCGCCTGGAGGCCCTGGCCAATGCGATCGTAGCCTCGTTTAATGCGATGACACACGAATTCGGCGCGGGGCAAGTTGCAATCATTGCCGATCTGGCGAGATCCGTCGAGGAGGCGACGGAGCGTGGCGCCGTCGCAGGCATTGCGGACTCGGTCTCATCAGCGCGTGAACTGAGCGCGTTGCTCCGAGATGGCCCGGCGCGCGAAGCGGTGCTTCGACAACTGCGCGCCGAAGCCGCTGCCGAAGCGCAGCGCACGACGGCCGCCGTTGCCGCGGAAAACCGCGCTGCGCTCGCTAAAGTGCGAGATGCGGCAGTGCTTGCGGTTTCGTCCGCCGTTCCGCGCATCGCCATACCGTGGCTGATGATCGGCATCTTGATCATGCTCACGATCGCGGCGACGTGCGCGGTGCTCGACCTCCGCGGCTGGACCGGAAGTTCGTACAATGCCGGTTATGCTGCCGGTTCGCGAGATCGAGCCTTACGAGAGTCTGCCTTTTATCAGGGACTCGACCAAGTCGGTAAGGGCATCATCGATCGACACGACATGCACCTCCGCCCCGACGCTCGCCTCTACGTCCCGTAACCTCGAAAGGAGCGACATATGCCTGATTCCGATACAACCGGAAATCCGTACTTTGGCATGGTTGGGCCGATCTCGGCTACCGCACCGCCGAATGCCCCCACGCCCCCAGAAGCGGCGCTCATGCCCGTTGGGAGCGGATCGCCCGTCGTCGCGGACACGCAAACGTTCGGTCCTGACGGCCGGCCTTCTAATGTCGATCTTTCGGGCGTGCGTGTCACGGGCATCGAGGTGGTCTTTCGGACGGCGATCGATCCCGTGCCGAATGCGGTGCATGCCTATATCGACATTGCGCGCGCCGATGGCCACCATCAGGTCATCGGCGGGTATCCCGTCGGCGGTTTTCCGCAAACGGGCGAAGGCGGACAGCTGACCTTCGAAGCCGGCCAAGAAAGAGGCAAGGTTCCGCTCGCGCAAGGCACGCTGCATGCTCCGCGCGGTGAAACGCTTACGCAATACGCAAACGAGCTCGTCGCGGGTGCCAAAGCCTACAACACGCACAACGTGCGCTACGATGGACTTGGAGAGGACGGGTTCAACAGCAATGCCATGGTCTCGTCGCTCATCGTAGCCAAAGGTGGCGCCGTGGGCTTACGGGACGTAGAACGCATCGCCAAAGATATCGTGGACACGAGTCCGGTGCGCACGACTCTCGGGCGCGGACCTATGGACGACAAGGCCGAGACGGAGCTCATAGCCCGAGATAGCCATTTGGGTCGCTACGTTTGCCCGGGATTCGGCCACGCTTCAATGTCGCCGAGTCGCTTCGAAGCCGGCTCACATGATGCACCGGAGTCACCGCCCGCACTCCCGCAGTTTGGTGGTTCCCGGATTGGAGCTATGGCTTACGTTAGAGAAAAAGTGATCGATACGGTGTATCCGATTAAAGATCGACTACAAACCGCGATTGAGAAGGGGTACACCAAAGCAGCGCCTGATCCGACCTTTCCGCCGTTTCTTGCGGGTGACGGCGTGCGCATCGAACGCGGAGGTCATGCGATCGAAGTTGGCCCGGGCTATAGAGCATCGGGAACCGTGCTGCGCGTAAGCAATGGATCCGTTGTACAGCGCACGGGCGAAGGCGAAGTGAAGTACGATCTCAAGGACCTAACAGAACGCGCGCACGACC